>NZ_JAALDT010000006.1:0-2962 GCF_014144995.1 Dietzia sp. DQ11-71
GGGCAAGCGCCCGCTCATGGGCGCCGCCGCCGCCGAGGTCGCCGACCTGGTCGTGGTCACCGACGACAACCCGCGCAGCGAGGACCCGGCCGAGATCCGCGCGGCGGTCCTCGCGGGCGCCGAGTCCGCCGCCGGTGACGACACCCTGATCGAGGAGGTCGGTGACCGGGGAGCGGCGATCGCCACGGCGATCGACTGGGCCCGCACCGGGGACGTCGTCGTGATCGCCGGCAAGGGCCATGAGACCGGTCAGGAGAGGAACGGGACCGTGTTCCCGTTCGACGACCGCACCAGAGCCGCCGAAGAACTCATCAGACGACTCGGATACGCCGCCCCCACGGGCGAGACGGAGGACAACGCACCATGATCGACCTCACCCTCGGCGAGATCGCCGGGATAGTCGGCGGTCGGTTGGTCGGTGGAGACCCCGCGTCGGCCGTCACCGGTTCCGTGGAGTTCGACTCCCGCCGGATCGGGGAGGGCGGGCTGTTCTTGGCCCTGCCCGGGGAGCGCGTCGACGGTCACGACTACGTCGCCCGCGCCCTCGACGCCGGGGCCGCCGCGGCACTCGTCGCCCACGAGGTGGACGGGGCGGACGGCGCGCAGATCGTCGTGCCCGCGGTCGACCGGAGGCAGACCAACGCCATGGCGCTCGCCGCGGACACGGACGGCTCCGGCGCGTCGGTGCTCGCCGCGCTCGGCGCCCTCGCCCGCGCGAGTGTCGACCGGCTGGTCGCCGACCACGGTCTGGTCGTAGTGGGGGTGACCGGTTCGTCCGGCAAGACCAGCACCAAGGACCTCATCGGCGCCGTGCTGTCCGAAGCCGGCACGGTCGTCGCGCCACCCGGATCGTTCAACAACGAGATCGGGCATCCCTGGACCGCGCTGCGCGCCGACTCCGGCACCGACTTCCTCGTCCTGGAACTCAGTGCCCGTGCGCCCGGGAACATCCGCGAGCTGGCGGCCCTGGCACCGCCCCGGATCGGCGTCGTACTCAACGTCGGCACCGCACACCTCGGCGAGTTCGGCTCGCGAGAGCTCATCGCCGCCACCAAGGGCGAACTCGTCGAGGCCCTCCCGGACGCCGCCCACGGCGGGGTGGCCGTCCTCAACGCCGACGACGAGCGGGTCCGGACCATGGCCGCACGCACCGCCGCCGAGGTGGTCTCCGTGGGGGTGGAGGGAGCCGCGGACGTCCGTGCGGAGCGGGTACGGCTCGACGACGAGGTACGCGCCTCCTTCCGTCTGGTCACCCCGCGGGGTGAGGCCGATGTGGCGCTCCGTGTGCACGGGGAGCACCAGGTGGGCAACGCCCTGTCGGCGGCCGCGGTGGGTCTCGCGTGCGGGATGTCGGTCGAGCAGGTGGCTGCCGCCCTGGGGACCGCGGAGGCCGCCTCCGTACGCCGGATGGACGTACGGATGACCGCCGACGGCGTCACCGTCGTCAACGACTCGTACAACGCCAACCCCGATTCGATGCGGGCCGCGCTGAAGTCCCTGGCCGTCATGGCCCGCTCCGGCGGCGGCCACCGGCGGACCTGGGCGGTGCTGGGGGAGATGGCCGAACTCGGCGAGGACGCGGTCACCGAGCACGACCTGCTCGGGCGTTTCCTCGTCCGCCTGGACGTGTCCCAGCTCGTGGTCGTGGGCCTGGGCCGCCCCCAGCGTGCGCTGTTCCAGGGCGCGATCCAGGAGGGCTCGTGGGGTTCCGAGGCGGAGCACGTCGCCACCGCCGAGGAGGCCGTGGCGATCCTGGACGAACGCGTGGAGCCGGGCGACATCGTCCTGGTCAAGGCCTCTGCTGCCGTCGGTTTGTGGAGCGTCGCCGAGCACCTGCTCGCGTCGCGTGGTGAGGAGAACCAGTCATGACCCAGATCATGATCGCAGGCATCGTCGCCTTCGTCGTGAGCATCTTCCTCACACCCCTGCTCATCATCTATTTCCGGCGCAAGGGCTACGGCCAGGAGATCCGTCTCGAGGGACCGCAGTCCCACATGAGCAAGCGCGGCACGCCCAACATGGGTGGCGTCGCGATCCTCACCGCCGTGTGGCTCGGATACATCGTCGCCGGGGTGATCGGGCAGGTCACGGTGGGTGGGGGCGGGTTCACCGCCTCGGGCGTGCTCGTGCTCGGCCTGGCCACCGCGCTGGCGGTGGTGGGGATGGTCGACGACGGACTCAAGGTCTTCAAGCGCCACAACAAGGGCCTGGGCATTCTGTCCAAGACCGCCGGCCAGGTCCTCGCGGCCCTCGCGTTCGGCATCCTCGTGCTGCAGTTCCGCAACAACGACGGGCTCACCCCGGCCAGCACGTCATTGAGCTACGTGCGGGACTTCGTCGCGGTGAGCTTCCCCGTCGTCGTCTTCCTCGTCTTCATCGTCGTCCTCGTCTACGGCTGGTCCAACGCCGTCAACTTCACCGACGGCCTGGACGGCCTCGCCGCCGGGTCCATGGCGATGGTGATGGGCACCTACGTGGTGTTCACCTTCTGGCAGTTCCGCTACTCCTGCTTCTCCACCGCGGAGGGCGTCGATCTGTCCGGCTGCTACCAGGTCCGTGACCCCCTCGACATCGCGGTGGTCTGTTCGGCGGCGCTCGGCGCCTGCCTGGGCTTCCTGTGGTGGAATGCCGCGCCGGCCAAGATCTTCATGGGGGACACCGGGTCGATGTTCCTCGGCGGCATCGTCGCGGGCGTGTCCGTGGTTTCTCGCACCGAGCTGCTCATGGTGGTCGTGGGCGCCGTGTTCGTCATCGAGTTCGTCTCGGTGCTCATCCAGGTGGCCGCCTTCCGCACCACCGGGCGTCGGCCGTTCCGGATGACCCCCATCCACCACCACTTCGAGAACGGCGGCTGGGCCGAGACCACGGTGACCATCCGGTTCTGGCTGCTCGTCGCGATCTCCTGTGGTCTGGCGATCGCACTGTTCTACGGCGACTGGCTCGCGAGCTCGACGGGATGACC
>NZ_JAALDT010000070.1:0-6566 GCF_014144995.1 Dietzia sp. DQ11-71
GGCCGAGGCCGGCGCGGATGAGTGGCGTGCCGCGTGGCACCGCCGCACCGACCGGCACTGATCCACACCTCGGGAACACCCGCCTCCCGCACGCCGCCGACCAGCCCGCCGCCGACCCGCCCACGGGTGCGCCCGGCCGAGGGGTGGTCCTCGCAGTCACCTGCTGAGGGATGTGAGCTCACTCTTAAGTTGACGGCACTCCGTTCGCTGAGCGCACACTCGCCGGGGTCGACGGCTGCCGGTTGATCTTGAGTCGTCGGCGCAGGCAGGCACCGCAATGTTTGCGTCTATCCGCAACTTTCTGGGCCTCACTGATCTGGCAACATTCATCCACAACGTTCCCTGAGTATCGGCCTCGGTGGAGAGGGCCGTTTGGGGTTTCCCTCCATCCCGAAGCGGGGTTGTGGGCCGTCAATGGGTGGGGAGCCGACTCCGTTTTGGATCTCCGGACAACGGCCCTGGCCTCGCCGATTCTCAGTTTCCCGTCAGGGTTCTCTATGCTGGGCCCGTTGTTCTGACAATAAAAGAGAGAAAGGCAGATATGGATTTGCTCGGCTCTCCCGCGCTGAGTGCGACTGCGCTTGTATTGCTACTGCTGCTGTTCTACGGCGGCACCATGGTCATGTCCATGCGGATCGCGCGCAAGGACGAGAACGCTGACAACTACATGACGGCCGGTCACCGGATCGGATTCGGCATCTCGGCGGCGTCGATGACGGCCACCTGGATCTGGGCCTCGTCGATGTACGCCTCGGTCAACTCCGGCTACCTCTACGGTGTGTCGGGACCGATCCACTACGGGCTCTGGGGTGCCCTGATGATCCTGTTCATCTACCCGTTCGGTCGACGCATCCGTAAGGTCGCGCCCCAGGCTCACACCCTGGCCGAGGTCATGTTCGCGCGCCACGGGCGCTCCTCCCAGCTGATGCTGGCCGGCTCCAACATCCTGGGCTCGGTCATCTCGCTGACGTCGAACTTCATCGCCGGTGGCGCCCTGATCGCCATGCTCAGCCCGTTCAGCTTCATGCAGGGCATCATCGTGATCGCCGCCGGTGTGCTGCTCTACACACTGTGGTCCGGCTTCCGCGCCTCGGTGCTCACGGACTTCGCCCAGGTGCTGGCCATGCTCGGCGCGGTCATCATCATCGTGCCGTCGATGTTCTTCTTCCTCGGCGGTGTCGAGGTGTTCTCGAGCGGTGCGGCCAACCTGACCCCGCAGCAGAGCAACTTCTTCTCCTCGGACGCGTTCCTCAACCAGGGCGCGCCCTACATCGCGGCCGTGCTGGCTTACGCGATCGGCAACCAGACCATCGCCCAGCGCCTGTTCGCGGTGCGCGAGGACCTGATCAAGCCGACCTTCATCACGGCGACGATCGGCTACGGCGCCACGATCATCGGCATCGGCATGGTGGGCGTGCTCGCCCTGTACGCGGGTATCGATCCCGTGGACGGCGACCCCAACAACATCCTGCCGCAGGTGGCCGCTGAGTACCTGCCGGGCGTCCTGGTCGCGGTGTTCTTCATCATGATCATCGGGTCGCTCTCGTCGACCGCGGACTCCGACCTGTCGGCCATGTCGTCGATCGCCATGACCGACGTCTACGGACAGAGCCTGCGCAGCAAGGGCAAGGTCCCCAATCCGCGCACGATGCTCATCGTGGGCCGGCTCACGATGGTCCTCGCCACCGCTGCGGCCCTGGTGTTCGCCAACATCCGGTTCAACATCCTGGACCTGCTGGTCTTCGTGGGTGCTCTGTGGGGTGCCCTGGTGTTCCCGGTGATCGCGAGCTTCTACTGGAAGAAGGTCACCAACATGGCCTTCACCGTGTCCGTGCTCGCCGCGCTCGCGGTGTTCCTGCCGACCCGTTTCGGTGCCATCCCGGACAGCGGCGTGCTCGCGTACGGCATCGAGGCGCTGGCGGTGGTCGGCGTGGGCGTGGTGCTCGGGCTGATGGTCTTCGGGTTCTTCGGCCTGCGCCCGGCGCTGGTCGTCGGCGCGATAGCAGCCCTGGGCAGTGCGCCGTTCATCTTCGGCTTCCTGCGTGACTACGACACCCTGACCGCCTCGCTCGTGGCGTACGCGGTGAGCACGATCGTCTGTGCCGCGATGTCCTTCCGTAGCTCGATGGACTTCGACTTCGCCAAGATCGCCGCCCGCACCGCCGACTACGACACCGCCGAGTCGGCGGAGGCCCTCGAGGCGCAGTCCGACGACGACGGCCGCGACCAGAACGTCCGAACCGATGACGACGACGACGACCTCGTCCGCGTCTAGGAAGGAAGGCAGCTGACAATGACACCGATCCTTCTCACGATCTACGTCCTGATCTGGCCCGTCATCGTGGCCGGCGTCCTCGCCGTCCTCGTTCGTGGCTTCGTCAAGGAGGCCGCCGAGGCCAGGCGCGAAGGCGACCCGATCATCTAGGTCGCCACAGAGCTGGCCCGTTGCAGAGCAGAGCCCCCGGTTGGCAGTCGCCTACCGGGGGCTCTGCTCATGCTTGAACCCGGACCACGCCGAGAGCGAGCCTTGGACCGGGCGCGAGTCTCAGGCCAGGAGCGCGGCGTCGACCTCGTCCCACGAGCTGGCGCCGCTCAGCGACATGGTGAGGTCGATCTCGGCGAGCAGGTTGTCGAGCACCTCGCCGACGCCGTGTTCGCCGGCGATGGCCAGGCCGTAGACGTGGGGCCGGCCGATCGTCACCGCGTTCGCGCCGCACGCCATGGCCTTGACGACGTCGGTGCCGTTGCGGACGCCCGAGTCGAGCAGCAGTGTCGGCTCCGGGCCGACCGCCTCGCGGATCGCCACGAGGGCGTCGAGGGTGCCGATCGACCCGTCGACCTGGCGGCCGCCGTGGTTGGACACCATGACCGCGTCGACACCGGCATCGAACGCCTGCCGGGCGTCATCGGGGTGTAGGACGCCCTTGAGGACGATCGGCAGCCTCGTCCGGTCCCGCAGTGTCGCCAGGTGGTCCCAGCTCAGTGCCGGGTTGGAGAACGTGTCGAGGAACGTCTGCACGGCGGCGCGGGTCTCGGGGGCGCGCAGGTTCTCCCGCGTCGAGCCCGGGTGGTTGCGCGCAATCTCAAGCAGTGTGAGCGCCGCCTGCGGGGTGACCTTGACGGCAGCGGCATCGGCATCGGCGTCCGCGGCCGCACCCGCCGCGGCCTCGCGGTCGACCCGCTCGGCGACCAACTGCCGGAAGCGCGGGTCCGAGGTGTACTGCGCTATCCCGACGCCGCGGGTGAACGGCAGCGAACCGAGGTCGAGGTCCCACGGGCGCCAGCCGAGGGTGGTGGTGTCGAGCGTGACGACCAGGGCGCCCGCGTCGATCGCCTCGGCCCGGGCGATGAAGCTGTCGACCAGCTGCTCGTCGCTGCTCCAGTACAGCTGGAACCAGCGGGGGCTGTCCTGCATCGCCGCGGCCGTGGCCTCCATGGGCGAAGAGCCCTGCGAGGAGAGAATGTACGGCAGTCCGCGCCTGGCGGCGGCCCGGCCGACCATGACGTCGGCGTCGCGACGGATGAGTCCGGCGGCGCCGATCGGGGCGACCAGGACGGGCGCGGGGAGCGTCTGTCCAAGCACCGTGGTGGAGATGTCGCGCCGGGAGGTGTTGCGGAGCATGCGTGGCACCAGTCGCCGGCGGTCGAAGGCCTCGCGGTTGGCGGCCATCGTCTGCCCCGAGCCGGCGCCTCCGTAGACGTAGGCCCAGGCCTTCTTCCCGCCGGGTCGTCGCAGGAGCGCGCGGCGGGCGGCGGCTTCGAGCTTCTCGGCGCTGGTCGGTACCGCGGGGGTGATCCCGGAGACGCCGGAGCGGTAGATGATGTTCTGGCGCGCGCGGCCGAGGGTGTCTGTGATGGGGGTCACGAAGTCTGCCGTCATAGCCGTGAGCGTACTGAGGCGTTCGTCGCGTGCGCGGAGGAGGTGCCGCCGGGCGGGTCTACTCCGCGCTTCCGTCGGGCCGGTCGGACTGGTCCGCGCTGTCGACAGGCCGACGGACCATGGCGGTCGAGGACTGTCCGGGAAGCGTCGGCACGGAGCCCACCGCCTCGAACCCGAACCGCTCGTAGAGGCGACGGCTCGCCGGGGTGGTGGATTCGAGGAACGCCAGCGGGTTCGCGGAGTGGTCGACGACCCTCAGGCGGTGCTCCAGCAGTGCTGATCCGACGCCCTTGCCGCGGGCCTGGGGACCGGTGCCGATGTCGCGGATGTACCAGTGCGGTTCGGTGGGTCGGTAGGCCTCGATCTGGAGGGTGTGCCGTGCGCCGCGGCCCAGGGGGAGCCGGCCCAGCGTCCACAGGGCCGCACCGGAGATCGCTCGCCGGGCGGTGCTCAGAGCGCCGGGCGCGGCAGGGGGCTGCCACAGGACCGCGCCGACGACGCGGCCGTCGTCCATCGCGGCGTCGACCCACTGGGGGTGTCGCCGCACCCGGCGGAGGTAGTACGCGGTGAGTTTGGTGTGCCGGGTCTCGTCCTCGGGCAGCGTGACCGACCATGCGGGGTCGTCGCGGAACGCCTCGCTGAGGATGCGGGCGATCGCGGGCGCGTCGGCGCGTGTGGCGGTTCGGACGGTGACCATGGGCGGGCTCCTGGCGGGTGCGGGTCTGGTGCGGCGTCGGGCTCTTACGTCAGGTGCGCCGTGGTCAGACAGGTGAGGTCGTCGTCGCCGGTGGCGATCGGCACTGTCGAGGACTTCCCGTCGTGCTCGACTGTGAGGGTGCCGGTGAGGTCGCGGGGGAGCCACAGGCCGACGAACCCGTTGTCGTAGGCCGTGCGGGTCTCGTCGACGACCGTCTGCCCCGCCTCGTCGGTCACGGTGATGTCGACGGGCTCGCCGGCCATCTCGCCGAGGCAGGTGGTCAGACTGTGGAAGAGACAGTCGTGGGTCTGGTCCTCGTAGGGCGCGACGGCGAGGTAGAAGTGCTCGTCCGGCATCGGCAGGGTCGCGATGGAGCCGCCGGCGGTGTCGGTGAGGACGAGCTCGGTCGGCTGGACCGAGGCGAGGAGGGTGGTGGGGCGCTCGGCGACGGGCATCGTGTCGAGGTGCTCGATCACCCCGCGGGCGTCCATGTCGGCCAGCCCGTACTGGTCGAGGATCTCGGCCGCCGCGACCTCGCTCGCCTCGCTCTGGTTCTGTCCGCTGTGGTCTTGTCCGCTGAGGCTCTGGTCCGCCTGGTCCGATTGTGTGGTGCCACAGGCGGAGAGGGTGAGCCAGCTCGCGGTGACGACCGCGGCGAGGGCCCGGCGACGGAAACGAGGGGTGGTGGTCATTGCTGGGCGGGCTCCTTGTCGGGTATCACGCTGTCGGGTATCACGCCGTCGGGTGTCGCGTGGCCGGTCAGGCCTCACATCGCCGCGAGCATCTCACGCATGCGCGCGATCTCCTGCTGCTGGGTGTCGATGATCGACCGGGCCAGGTCGACGGTCGGCTGATAGGTACCGTCCGATACCTCCCCTTGTGCCATGTCGATGGCGCCCTCGTGGTGGGCGATCATCTGCTCCAGGTACAACCGCGCGGCGTCGGTGCCCTCGGCGTCGAACAACTGCTGGAGCTCGTCGGCGGAGAGCATGCCGTCCATCATCGACATGTCGTTGCCCATCACGGGCATGCCGCCGCCGTGACCCCGGTGGCCGTCGCGCGGGCCGGGCGGTTGTCCCCACTGGTCGAGCCAGGCCGTCATCTGATCGATCTCGGGAGCCTGTTCGGCCTTGATCTTCTCGGCGAGGGCGGTGATGTCGGCGGGGATGTCGGATTTGGCCAGGATGATGTCGCTCATCTCGATCGCCTGCTCGTGGTGCGGGATCATCATCCGCACGAACATCACGTCGGCGGCCGAGCGCTCACCCTCATCGGCGGGAGCGTCGGCGCCGGGTTCGGGCGGAGCGTTCGTGCCGGACTCCGCGCTGGCGTCGGCGGCGGTGCCGGCCGGGGCAGTCGCGGTCTCGCCCCCGACCCCGCCCCCGGCGCAGGCTGTCAGGGTCAGCGCGGACGCGGCCACGGCGGCGGAGACCAGGAGCGTCGTGCGGGTCATGGCGGGTGTCCTCTCTTCGGGGATCGGTAGGCGTGCTCAGCCCAGGGTATGCAGAACCGCGAGTCCGAGCGCCCCGCACGCCGCGGCGACGAGAAGTGAGGCGAGCGTGCCGATGATGAACCGCTCGCTCACCGCCGGGTTCTCGCGGATCTCGGGGTAGCGGCCGAGGGCCTTGATGGCCACGACCACCGCGGCGAGTTCGAAGCGTCCGGCGAGGATGGCGGCGGTGAGGCCGACGCGTTCGAGGATGCCGATCCACATCCCCCCGCGCAGCACCTCGCGGACAGCCGGGGCGGGGTCGTCGCGGCGGCGCACCACCGGAGTCCGCGTGTCGCCGCTGACCTCGACGGTCGGGGGTTCTGGCACCCGCGCCGAGCGCAGGACGAGCGACGCGATGGGAGAACCGAGCGCGGCGGAGGTGATCAGGCTCAGCGCGACGACGATCGCGACGAGGGTCCAGTCGGGCCAGCTGCTCATCGGTCTGCCGTCCCGCGCCCGCCGTCCGCGGCCTTCCCGCGCTGGCCGCTCGCCGGGCT
>NZ_JAALDT010000071.1:0-6163 GCF_014144995.1 Dietzia sp. DQ11-71
GCGGCCAGCGGGGCCTGGTCGGGTCGCCGCCGGCGCGGGGCGCGCTCGGCGGGTGGGGCGGGTCAGCCGAGGAAGGCCTGGTCCGACAGGGTCGCGCCCTTGATGTTGGTGAACTCGCGCAGCAGGTCCTGCACGGTGAGTGCGGACTTGGTCGCGGCGTCGGCCTCGTAGACGATCCGGCCCTCGTGCATCATGATGAGCCGGTTGCCCAGGCGGATGGCCTGCTCCATGTTGTGCGTGACCATGAGGGTGGTCAGACCGCCCTCGCGGACGATGCGCTCGGTGATCGTGGTGACCAGCTCCGCACGCTGCGGGTCGAGAGCCGCCGTGTGCTCGTCGAGCAGCATGATGCGCGGCTGGGTGAACCCGGCCATGAGCAGGGACAGCGCCTGCCGCTGGCCGCCCGAGAGCAGGCCGACCTTGGCGGTGAGCCGGTCCTCGAGACCGAGCTCCAGCATGGAGAGCTGCTCGGCGAACCGGCCACGGCGCTTCTTGCTCAGACCCGGGCCGAGCCCCCGCCGGCGGCCGCGCAGCAACGCGAGCGACAGGTTCTCCTCGATCGTGAGGTTCGGTGCGGTCCCGGCGAGCGGGTCCTGGAAGACGCGGCCGACGTACTTGGCGCGACGGTGCTGCGGCAGGCGGTTGACGTTGGTGCCGTCGATCTCGATGTTCCCGCTGTCGGCGAGCAACCGCCCGGAGACGGCGTTGAGCAGTGTCGACTTGCCGGCGCCGTTGGAACCGATCACCGTGACGAAGTCGCCCTCGGCGAGCGTGAGACTGAGGTCGTGCAGCGCCCGGCGCTCGTTCACGGTGCCGGGGAAGAACGTCTTGGACACTCCGGTGACGGTCAGCATCGTCACGCCTCCTTGGTGCCGGTCGCGGCGGCGCCGGCGGACTCGGGCCCCGCGCCGACGGCGGTCCCGGTTCCCGCCGCCGCACGTTCGTTGGCGGCGACCGGGGTGGTGGGTTTGCGTCCGAAGCGTCCGCCCGCGCCCTTCCAGCGGGGCAGCAGCAGCGCGACCACGACGAGGATGGCCGTGACGGCCTTCATGTCGTTGGGATCCAGGCCGACGCGGAGGGCGGCGAAGATGATGAGCTGGTAGAGCAGGGCGCCCAGGATCACGGCGAGCACCGCGAGCAGCAGCTTGCGCTGGCCGAGGATGGCCTGCCCGATGATCACCGAGGCCAGGCCGACGAGGATGAGGCCGATGCCCATCGAGATGTCGGCGAAACCGCGGTACTGGGCGATGAGCGCGCCGCACATGCCCACGAACCCGTTCGACAGGGCCAACGTGAGGGTCTTGGTGAAGTCGGTCGAGACGCCGAACGAGGAGATCATGGGGCCGTTGTCACCCGTGGCACGGATGGACAGGCCGAGGTCGGTGGTGAGGAACCACAGGACGATCAACCCGAGCAGCAGGACCACGACCGCGAGGATGGCCACCCCGGGCCACTCGCCCAGCAGGTCGGCGTCCTTCAGGGGCGTGAACACGGTGTCGCTGCGCAGCAGCGGGATGTTCGCGCCGTCCATGATCCGCAGGTTGACGGACCACAGCGCGATCATCGTGAGGATACCGGCGAGGAGGCCGTCGATCTTGCCCTTGGTGTGCAGCAGTCCCGTGACCGTGCCGGCGAGGAACCCGGTGCCGAAACCCGCGAGGGTCGCGAGCACCGGATTCCAGCCGGCGAGAATGCCCATGGCCGCCGTCGCGGCGCCCGTGGTGAAACTGCCGTCGACGGTGAGGTCGGGGAAGTTGAGCACGCGGAAGGTCAGGTAGACCCCCAGCGCCATGACCCCGTAGATGAGGCCTACCTCGACGGTCCCGATCACTTCTTCTCAGCCTCGGCGAGGATGTCCTCGGGGATCGTCACGCCCTGACGCTCGGCGGCGTCCTCGTTGACCACGTAGGTGAACTCGGTGGCGGTCTCCACGGGCATGGTGGCCGGGTCCTCACCGTCGCGCAGGATGCGCAGGGCCATCTCGCCGGTCTGGCGGCCCAGCTCGGTGTAGTCGATGCCGAGGGTGGCGACGGCGCCGCCCTCGACCGTGCCCGACTCCGCGGCGATCACCGGGATCTGCTTGCCCTCGGCGACCTGGACCAGCGAGGCGATGCCCGAGACGACCATGTTGTCCGTGGGGACGTAGATCGCGTCGACGTCACCGAGGGCCTCGACGGCCTGCTGGATCTCGTTGACCGTGGTGACGGTCTGGGTCTCGATCTCCAGGCCCAACGGGCCCGCGGCCTCACGGGCCTGATCCACCTGGACCTGCGAGTTGACCTCGCCGGAGGCGTAGACGATGCCGATGCGCTCGGCGTCCGGGACGATCTCCTTGAGCAGCTCGAGCTGCTTCTCGATCGGGGCGGCGTCCGAGGTGCCCGTGACGTTGGCGCCCGGCTCCTCCATCGAGTCCACCAGCTCCGCCGAGACCGGGTCGGTCACCGCGGTGAACAGCAGCGGCACGTCGGTGATGTTCTGCGCCATCGCCTGGGCGGCCGGGGTGGCCACGGCCAGGGCCAGGTCCAGGTCGTCGGAGGCGAACTGCTGGGCGATGGTCAGTGCGGTGCCCTGCTCGCCGTTGGCGTTCTGCTCGTCGAACTCGACCTCGACGCCGGCTTCGGAGAAGGCCTCCTTGAAGCCGGCCGTGGCGGAGTCGAGGGCCGGGTGCTGGACGAGCTGGTTGATGCCGATGCGGTAGGACTCGCCGCCACCACCGGCGGCGTCGTCCTCACCACCGCTCGAGCAACCTGTGAGGATGAGTGCCGAGGTGGCGACCAGTCCGGTGATGAGCTTCGCGCGTGAGAATGCCATATGCCATGCCCTTGTCTGTGCCTTCTGGGCCTCACGGTGTTCACGCGAGGGGCCGGATGCGAACGGTGCTGGCACATGAGGTTACCGGGTCGCCCGGTCATGGTGAGCCCGGACTCACCTCACGGGCTGCTGCGGCGCCTCCTCCGATTCCGCCAGTTGCCGCTTCCAGGTGCGGAAGCCCTCCTCCGAGCGCCCACGCCGCCAGTATCCCGAGATCGACGCCCGCGCGGCGGGGATGCCGCGATCGGTGCGCAGATAGGGGCGCAGGTGCTTCATCACCGTCTCGGCCTCGCCGTGGACGAACGCTTGCACGTCCCCGCCCGGCCACGGCATGCCCCGGACCGCGTCGATCAGCGGCGCCTCGCCGTCGATCACTCCGGGGCCGGCGTCCGCCGAGGAGGTTCCGCGGTGCACCCAGGTGATCTCCACGCCCGCCGGCGCGGTGATCGGGATCTCGTCGTCGTCGTCGGACACCTCGAGGAACACGGCACCCACAGCGTTCTCCGGTAGCGACTCCAACGCCGCCGCAATCGCCGGCACAGCGGTCTCGTCACCTGCCAACAGGTGGAAATCCGCCTCAGGGTCCGGCCGGTACCCGCCGCCGGGGCCGCGCACCGCGACCCGGGCGCCGGGTGCGACGGACCGGGCCCACGGACCGGCGACACCCTCGTCACCGTGGACGACGAAGTCGATCCAGATCTCGCGCGCGTCCGCGTCGACGCGCCGGACGGTGTACGTGCGCACGACCGTCTCCCCGGCGTGGGGCAGTTCGAGCTTGACGTAGCTGTCCGTCTCCGCGCGGGCGGCGAACGAGTCGAAGCCGTCCCCGCCGAGGACGACCCGCACGAGGTGCGCGGTAACCGGCTCCGTGCGCAGCACCGTGAGGGTGAGCGGAGGGCGGGCCTGGGGGCGAGTCACGGCGTTCTCCTTCGACCTGGGTTAGTTAGGTGACCCTATCCTTGCATGTTTCCGCGCGCTCGAGGGGGGCCCCGCTCACCGAGGCCGAGCTGGACTGCATCATCGAGATGGCGCGACCCCCCGGGGACGACGCTCAACGTCCCCGGGGCGCGATGGCCGGCCACCTGGGCCGAGTACGAGAAGCGCTTCGCCGACGGGCTCGTCGGTGGGAGGGCAACCGGCGCGTCGGCCGACCGCCGCGCCGGCACGGCCAACAGCTGCGACCGCAGGACCTACCGCCGCGGCGCCTCGGCCAACGACCCCGACCGCACGGCCGGGGTGGATCGTCTTCCGGCGTCGGGCCGGGCCGGTGTCAGGCCACGCTGGCGGCGGCCGGTTGCGGGGACCGGAGAGGGCAGCGTTCCCTGAACCCGAACGCGCAGATCGCGGCTGCGCCTGCCACGACCACGACGATGCCGAGGATGATCGGCGCGGCGGGGAAGGGTAGTTCCTGGGACAGGACGAAGGCGCCCATGAGCAGGACGAAGAACCCGAAGCCCTTGCGCAGCGCCTTCTCGGGGACCACGGAGGTGAGGCGGACGCCGACGAAGGAGCCGGCGATGGCGGCGGCGGTGACCGCCGCGACGAGCGGCCAGTCCAGCGACACCGAGGTGAGGTAGCCGCCGAGTCCGGCGAAGGACTTCATGGCGATGACCAGAAGCGAGGTGCCCACGGCGGCGGTCATCGGCAGGCCCGCCAGGAGGACGAGGGCCGGGACGACGAGGAAGCCGCCGCCCGCACCGACCAGACCGGTCGCGGCGCCCACGACGAGGCCGTCGAGCAGGATCCGCCACAGCGGGTGGTGGTGATCGTTGCTCTGCCCGTCGCGGTCCTTGCGTCCCTTGATCATGGCGCCGGCGGTGGCGATCATCATGATCGCGAAGGCGACCATGAGGACGGTGCCGGGGATGTAGCCGCCGGCCAGTCCGCCGAGGAACGCGCCCACCATGCCGGCGGCGCCGAAGATCAGTCCCGTACGCCACTGGACGTTGCCCTTGCGGGCGTGGCCGAAGAGGCTGACCAGTGAGGTGGCGCCCACGACGAACAGGGAGGTCGCGATCGCCTCCTTGGGGTCGAGCCCACCGATGTAGGTGAGCAGGGGGACGACCAGGATGGATCCGCCCCCGCCGAGCAGGCCCAGGGACAGTCCGACCAGGACGGCCAGGGCCACGACGATGATCGTGGTGATCTCCATGTCAGGTGCCTTTCTCCGGCGGGGGCGCCGGGGTGGGATCGGTCAGGAGCGGGCGGGCAGCGAGTCCAGGACGGCGCCGAGGCCCGGCTCGTCGGCCAAACGGTTCCACGGCATCTTCGACAGGCCCGCGGCCATGGCGCAGGAGTTGCTCGCCGCGGAGTAGGTCAGCCCGGCTCCGATGGCGCCGGCGAGGTAGGCGAACTTGGGGGAGACGACCTTGGAGGCGGTGACGCCGGCCAGGACGAGCGAGCCGGCGACCATGCGGACCTGCCGGTCCATCGCCCAGGCGCCCTTGCCGCGGACGACCTCGCCGCCGGCGGCCTCGTAGCCGGCGATGCCGCCGTCGAGCACGGTCACGGAGTCGGGGTCCACGCCCACGGCCTCGAGGCGCTCGTTCGCCTGCCGGGCGCGGTTTCCGGACTGGCAGATCAGGACCACCTGCCCCGGCAGGCGGGAGGCGAACTCCTCGCCGTGCTCCGCGAGCAACGGCAGCGGCACGTTGTAGGAGCCGCGGATGTGGACGGAGGAGTACTCGGCCGGCGACCGCACGTCGATGACGGTGGGCGGGGTGTCAGAGTCCAGGGCGTCGCGCAGGTCGGCCGGGGCGAGGGTGGGGGCGGTGGTCAGGGTGGAAAGCATGGGTGAACCGAAATCCTTCGTGTGTGACAAATGCGGGGTCAGGTGGCGGCGGGATGCCGCCGAACACCGGGGGCCGGACGGGGTGTCCGGCCCCCGCAGGTGGGGTGCGTCAGATCAGGCGGACGCGAGGTTGCGCGCGGACCAGGCGCCGTAGCTGCCCTCGAGCTCGACCACGCGGTAGCCGGCCCGGCGCAGGGCACTGGCCGCCACGGAGTTGCGAACGCCGCTCTGGCAGTAGGTCACGATCGGACCGTCGGCCGGGAGCTGGTCGAGGTTCCACAGCACCCGTCCGCCGCTGAGCTGCGCGGAGCCCGGGATGTGGCCGTCGGAGTGCTCAGATTTGTTGCGCACGTCCAGGACCATCGCCGCGTCGAAGGAGCCGAGCTCGTCGGGGCCGATCATCTCGGGGGTCGCGGTGGGCAGGCCCTCCAGAGTGGTCGTGTACCCGGTGACCGTGTCGATACCAACCCGCAGCAGGTGGTCGCGGTACTCACCGGCGACCTCCTCGTCGGGCGCGAGCACGACCAGGGGCGTGTCCTCCTTCTCGGGGTCGTAGACCCA
>NZ_JAALDT010000072.1:0-9930 GCF_014144995.1 Dietzia sp. DQ11-71
CGCCTTGTCGACGCCGGGGATGTTGAGCGCACCGGGGACGGTACCGGCGTGGACCTCGTCCTGGCCCCGGGTGTCGACGACGACGACCTGGTTCGCCTCGAGCGCGGCTGAGAGCTCGGCCGGGGCGTACTCGCGGAGTGGGGAAAGCGGGCCGAGGACCGTCGGGCCTTGTCTGTTCTGTCGCTTCATCCGGCCGAAGTAGGCGTGCGCGTCGGGCTGGCCGTCGAGCAGTTCGTCGATGAAGCCCTGCTCGTCGTCACGCTCGACGTACCCGCCCCACCAGGCGTAGCGACGCTCGTAACCGACGCTGGTCGACGGCAGTGCACCCAGCGCCTTGCCGCAGGCGCTACCCGAGCCGTGGCCGGGGAAGACCTGGACGTGGTCCGGCAGCGTGACGAACGAGTCCTTCAGGCTGCGGAAGATCTGCTTGGCACCCTCGTAGCGGGTGTCGACGCCGCCCGCGGCCTCATCGAGCAGATCGGGCCGGCCGAGGTCCCCGGAGAAGACGAAGTCACCGGAGAGCAAGTACCCGGGGGTATCGGCGAACGCCCCGTCGGTGACCAGGAACGACAGGTGCTCCGGGGTGTGCCCGGGCGTGTGCACGGCCTCGACGGTGATGTTGCCCAGCGTGAGCTTGTCACCGTGGTGCAGCCGCTCAGCGTCGAAACGGTACTGCCAGTCATCCCCGCCCTCGCCCGAGACGTAGACCCTCGCCCCGGTGGCCGCGGCGAGCTCGCGGGTACCCGAGAGGTAGTCGGCGTGGATGTGGGTCTCGGTCACGGCGGTGATCGTCATGCCGTGCCGGGCGGCGAGGTCCAGGTACTCGCGGATGTCGCGGCGGGCGTCGACGACCACGGCCTCGCCCTTGGACTGGCAGCCGATGAAGTAGCCGGCCTGCGCCAGGTCCTCGTCATAGATGCGTTCGAGAAGCATCGAGATCTCCTTGTCGATCGGGGTTCCCTGTTCGGGGCGTGCCACGAATGTACATACCCCACTAGGTATGTGCAACATACCCCACGGGGTATCGAGATCGGGGCGCCGGAAGCCCACTCCCCCGGTTCGGACGGTCGGCGATTGGCCCGCCCGCCCCTCCCTGCCGCCACCGTCGAGGGGATTCGGCACGGCAACTGGCGGGGGCCGAGCGCAAGGGCCCGCGATCGAAAGCGGAGGCTAGGCAAAACACCCCCCCGGGTATATTATGGTGTGACCTTCCACCTCTGCCAGGAGTCCCCATGCAGCTCGACACCGTTGAATTGACACCCGCACTCAACCGCCTCAAGCGTGCCCAGGGGCAGCTCGGGGCCGTGGTGCGCATGATCGAGGAGGGCGGCGACTGCAAGGACGTCGTCACCCAGCTCTCGGCGGTGTCCAAGGCCCTGGACCGGGCCGGCTTCGCGATCATCGCCAGCGGCCTCGAGCAGTGCCTGACCAACCCCGAGGAATCGCTGGGCAAGAAGGATTTGGAGAAGCTGTTTCTCTCCCTGGCCTGATTTCCGCCGACTCTGACAGCCTGGAATCTGGAAGTCTCAACGCCGTCGACGAACCATCGAAGGAGGCGTCCATGACTTACACCCGCACCATCACTGTCCCTATGTCCTACGAGCAGGCCCTGGAGCGCACCCGGGCCGCCCTGGCCGACCAGGGCTTCGGCATCCTGACCGAGATCGACGTCAAGGCGACCTTCAACACCAAGCTGGGCGAAGAGGCCGCCGAGGCCGTGGGCGACTACGTGATCCTGGGAGCCTGCAACCCCGTCCTGGCCAGCAAGGCCCTGGCCGCCGAACCGCAGCTCGGCGTCCTGCTGCCGTGCAACGTCGTGGTTCGTCGCGGCAACGGCGATGGGCAGACCACCGTGGAGGCCATCGACCCGCAGACCATGGTCCAGCTCAGCGGCAGTCCCCAGGTACGTGAGATTGCCGACGACGCCGACGCACGGTTGCGCGCGGCCCTGTCTACGAGCAGCGAAGCCGATCCCACGCGCAGCTGAGGCCGGCCGGCCCCGACCGACACTCCCCCAGAATGGACGTCTCACCAATGGTGAGGCGTCCATTCCCCGCTCACGGTGAGACATGATCCACCGCACTGAGACACCCCTAACTCAGAGTTTCTTGGCTGCGGGGACTCAGGTGCCGGCGAAGGATTGCTGCGCGCCGGAGGAAGACCAGTGAGAGCACGAGTGCAACTATCCCGAGTACATCGAGTGCGATCTCGACGTGCGCTCCCACCTGCGTGGCCAGGGTCCCGGCGTCGCCCAGTGGGAGGTCGGCGAGGAGAGTAGCCGCCTCGAAGATCTCCGTCCGCTGCTCGATAGTGCCGTCTTTGGCGATGACTGCGCTCACACCGCTAGTGGCTGCGACCAGTACCGGCACGTTGTGCTCGACCGCCCGGACCCGCGACATGGCGAGCTGCTGATAGGTCATGGGGGAATAGCCGAAGGTCGCGTTGTTGGTGGGGACGGTGAGGACCTGAGCACCTCCGGCAACGGGTGTGCGTACGGCGGAGTCGAATGCCACCTCGAAGCAGGTCGCGACGCCAGTGACGACCCCTGAAGTTTCGAGCGTGCCCGAGCCGTCACCGGCGAGGAAGTGCCCCGCGCTCTCTGCGACGGGGAAAAGCGCCTCAAAGAGGCCGCGCCACGGTAGCCACTCGCCGAACGGCTGAATGTACTTCTTGTCGTGGCGGTCCACCGGCCCCGATGTGCCGTCCCAGAGCAGCTGCGTATTGAACGACTCCGGGCCGTCGGCGATGCGATCAATCGTACCCAGTGAGATCGGTGCCCCTACCGCCTCGGAGGCGGCCGTGATCTGCTCGGCCGCCTCTCGAGTGTCCAGGACCGGCACGTCCGAGGCGTTCTCCGGCCACAGGACGAGGTCGGGCTGCAGATCCTCACCGGCCACGACCCGCCCTGCCAGTCGGTACGTGGCGTCGAGATGGTTTCGCAGCACCGCGGTGCGCTGGGAATTGAAGTCCAGTCCCAGGCGGGGAACGTTGCCCTGGATTACAGCGACGCGAAGTTGCTGTGTTCCCGCCCGGCCGAGATTGGGTGTGACCAGGTCGGTGGAGGCGATCGCCAGCAGCGCCAGCACGGCCCCCGGTATCGCCAATGGCGCGGCCACCGAGACCGGCCGAGCTCGATCGAGCAGGGCCAGAATCATCAACCCCGCCGCGAAACCGGTCGCAGCGATCGCGGTCCCGAGGAATCGCGAACCGCCCAGCGCCGCGAGCGGCAGCAGAACACCGTCGGCGTGGCCGAACGCCAGTGCGCCCCAGGGAAAACCGCCCCACGGCCAGGACCCGCGGATGGATTCCCAGAGAGACCACCACGCCGCGAGTCCTATGGTCGTGGCCACAGCGAACGGGCCGCTCTGGACCCCGACTCGCACGAGATGTACCGCGCCCGCCCCGAACGCCGCCAGATACAACCCTTCCACCAGCGCGAGCCCCCACGCAGCGTAGGCGCCCACATAGAGACCAACCCACGGGACCAAGAGGAGGAAGAAGACGACCCCGAAGACGAGGCCGAGGAGCGCGCCGGTCCCGGTTCCGGGGTGGCGGCCCCGGACCGGCCCGAGCGCGAGCACGAGCAAGGCGAGGCCGGCGAACGCGGTCGGCCACCATCCGACGGGCGGGAACGCGGCGTAGACGAGCGCACCGGCCATGGCAGCCAAGCCCAGACGGATCACCAGCAGGGTCATCGAGGCTCCGGTTCGGACACCGTGGCGCGGCCGCGACTGCGCATCCGGTTCCAGACGAGCAGTCCGATCCCGGCCAGGACGACGAGCACGAGGACGTCCACGACGGGGTTCGCGACCGCCGCCACGCCCGCTTGCAGCCCGGCCTGGACGTCAATCGGCACGAGTTCGGGGACCCCGATAAAGCCGTTGGTCGTCCAGAAAAGGATCCCGACCGCGAGGATGAGCAGGCCCGTGACCACCGAGGTACTGTGCAGTTCGCGGCCAAGGACGGTGAACGTTCGACCCCGCAGCGCGGCTCGGGTCCGCGTCCCGATACGGCCCCACAGTGCGGCCAGGACGGTGAGCGGCACGACCATCCCGGCGCCGTAAACGGCCAGCAGCGTTCCCGCAGTGACCACATCGCCCTGCGCAGCCGCCAGCGTCAGAACAGCTCCGAGTATCGGCCCAGCGCAGAAGCCGGCCACGCCACTGGCAGCGCCGAGCAGCACCGTCTTTACCAGACCCGCGCGGGCGTCTGACTGGCTCTGCAGCGTGCCCGCCCCCGGCAGGAGGCGAGCGGCGTCGAAGCCGAACCCGAGTACCTGCGCCGCCCCGAGCACGATGAGCAATACCGACGCGGCAATGATGATCACTCCGCGGTTGGTGACGAACACGCTGCCGACCACGCCGGCACCGATCCCGAGCGGCACCAGGACCACGACCAGACCCACGTAGAAGACAACGCCATGCAGCCACAATCGGGGCCCCGAGCCAACGGTGGAGGCGAAGAACGCGGGCAACAACAGTGCCCCACAGGGACTCAACAGTGCCAGGGACCCACCGATGAACGCACTGAGCAGCCCGATGTCCACCGGGCTACCCTCCGCCCGAGGTTTCGAGGGCCGTCTCATGGGCGTCGAGGAAGACCTCGACAGGTTGTGCGCCGACCATCGGCGACCCACCCAGGATGAACACGGGGGTCGCGCTCGCGCCGTGTTCGATCCCCAGCTCTTCGTTCCGTGCGATCTCCTCGGCCGCCTGCGGTGAGATCATGTCGGCGGCAAATCGTTCGGTGTCCATCCCCAGCTGGCCCGCCAAAGCGACGAGAGCCGCCTCGGAGAGATCCCGTTCGGACCGTGTGCGGCCACCGTCGAACAGAGCGTCGTGAAACTCCCAGAACCGACCCTGCTCGGCGGCTGCGTACGAGGCCATCGCCGCACGCTTGGACGCCGGGCCGTACACGTTGACATCGCGCCACTCGATGCGAAGCTCACCTGCCTCGGCCCGCTCCTTCATCACCGGAAGCGTCTCGCGGCTCCACTGCGCACAGAACGGACACTGGTAGTCGGAAAAGACCACCAGCCCGACGGGAGCATCCACGGGACCGAGCGCGAACGGATCGCCCGTCTCCCTTCGCTCCGCATAGGAGTAATCCGGTTGCTGCTGCGCGACGACACCCCCTCCGGCCGTATCCCCATCGCCTGCATCTCCGGCTCGCCACATAGCCACCACCAAGATGATGAGGATCGCCAGCATGACGAGCCCGGGGATGGTGCCGATCGGCAGTCGGCCCGATCTGTGCGATCGCGACACGTTGTGTTCCTTTCCTGACGAGGGCGTCATCAGATCGGCAGGGTCGTGTCGCTGATCGCGAAGTCCCGCAGCCAGCCGATGAACAGCGCCCATGCGCCGCTGAGCAGGAGAAGACCCACCAGGATGAGCATCACGCCGCCGAACACCTGGATCTTGCGTGTGTGTCGCTGTAGCCACCCCACGGTGCGTAGCGCCCACGTCGAGCCGAAAGCCACGAGAACGAACGGCAGGCCCAGCCCCGCGCAGTAGGCGACGATGAGCACCACGCCGCGACTCGCATCCAGGCCCGTGCCGGCTGCGACCGAGAGGGCCGCCGCCAGGGTCGGCCCCAGGCACGGCGTCCAACCAAGGGCGAACACCCCGCCGAGCATCGGCGCCCCCAGCCACGTGGTCAGCGCCTTGGGCTGCATCCGCGTATCGCGTTGGAGCGCGGGGACGACACCGATGAACACAAGTCCCATGCAGATCGTGACGACGCCCCCGATGCGCTGGAGAAGTTCCTGTCGGGGCGAGATGTACTGCACGGTCCCGAGGACCATCGCCGACAGCAGCACGAACACCACGGTGAAGCCACCGACGAACAGTACTGAGGCCAACACCACTCGGCGCCTACTCGATACTCTCCGCTTTCTCTCCTCCAGCGTGAGAGTGCCGGCTTCGACCCGGCGGCGCTCGGCTCCAGCTGCGGTGACGGCGGGCCGTTCTGCTCCCACGACACTGGCCAGATACGCGAGGTAGCCGGGCACGAGCGGCACTACGCAGGGTGAGGCGAACGAGACCAGCCCGGCCAGCACGGCGGCCCCGAGGGCGAGCAGAATCGGCCCGGACACGACCGTCTGCTGAAAGGTCTCCCCGATCGACTGGGCGAGGATGACTACGGTGTCTGTCGTCATTCGTCGAACCTGGTATCCGCCCTGGCAGCCGCAGCGGTGTGGAGCTGGACGGTCTCTGGCAGCGAGACTCCCGAGACAGCCGGAGCACGCTTACGGCGCCTGCGGATGATGAACCAGCCGATTGAAGCGAGTGCCACAGCGGCCACGATCACGAGGAGATCGGGGATACTGCCCGCACTGTCGAGCACGGCACCTTCCAGCGCAGCCTGGTCGGACGCGCCGAGGATGCCGCTCAGTTCGGTGGTGCCGGCAGTGACCAGCAGCAGGACGCCGACCGCGACTGTGAGCGCGCCACCGATGAGGCCGGTCCAGGTGTTGCTCCAGCGTCCGATCTTCACTTCGCGCGGCCGGACGAGGTTCCGGACGGCGGGGAAGCGTCCCCACAGGAGCGAGAGGACGAACAGTGGCAGCGCCATCCCTGCGGCGAAGACCAGGACGATGATCCCGCCGGACAGTGGCGTGCCGGAGACGGCGGCCACGGTGAGGACGGCGCCGAGCAGCGGGCCCGCGCAGACGCCGGCGAGCCCGTAGACCGTGCCGAGGGCGTAGACGGCCGTCATCGAGGTGCCCTCGGTGTTGGTCCCCCGGCGCAGGAACGGCACGGGGACGTTGAGCAGCATGAGGAGGCCGAGCACGATCACGAGGACGGAGGCCACGGTGACGAAGGTGAACCGGTGCTCGTTGACGAAGGCCCCGAGCGTCCCGGCGAGGACCCCGAGGGGGACGAGCGTGGTGGCCAGGCCCAGGTAGAAGACGCCGGTGCGGGTGAGGAGCTCCCGCGGGGCGGCGAAGGCGTAGGAGAAGAACGCGGGCAGCAACATCGCCGAGCACGGGCTGAGCAGCGTCAGGACACCACCGAGGAACGCGCCAACAAGTCCGATGTCCACGACTCACTCCACCGCCGCGAGAGCTTCGTCCAGATACTCACGGAACGTGGCCACCGGCTGCGCTCCGGACAGCGCGGCCTGGCCCGCGACGAAGAACGGGGTGGCCGTGACGCCGAGTTGCTGCGCATTGCGGGTCTCGGCCTCCGCCTGCGCTCGGATCTGCGGATCATCGAGATCTGCGGTGAACTTCTCCATGTCCGGCATGTCGACCTGTTCAGCGAAGTCGATGAGCACCTCGCGGGTCAGATCCGGGTGTCCGCTATCGGGGGCCGCGTCGAAGACGGCGGTGATGTAGTCGACGTACTTGTCCTGGTTCGCGGCGGCCTGCGCCGCGATCTGGGCGTCCTCGGACTGCTCGCCGAAGTAGGCGACGTCGGTGAACTCGATGCGGACCCTGCCGGTGTCCACGTACTCCTCGATCAACACGGGCAGTGTGTCGCGGCTGAACGAAGCACAGAAGGGGCACCGCAGATCGATCCACTCTGTCAGGACCACCGGTGCGTCGACATCACCGATCGCCTTCGGGTCATCGGCCTCGCGCCGAACGAACTCCATGTCGCCCCCGGTGGTCTGCGCGCCGTCAGCGGACTCCGCGGCCACAGACGTCCCAGTCGTCGGGGATTGGCCGGTCAGTGTCTGGGCGAGCACCACGATCCCGAGGAAGACGGCGATCGCACCCAGGATCCAGTTCCCGATGGTCGCCCGCCGGTACTTCGCCTCAAGGGTGTGGCGGGCTAGCGGTTGATTGGTGCTCACGGGCGGTCCCTTTCGCAAACTGGTGGATCATCGACCGGTACGACTATTACACATAGTCGACTATTGGGGATAGTCGGCCCGTGGCATGATGGCCCGTATGGATAGGTTCCGAAGTGCCCTGACGTCGTGGCCGCAGACCCTCGCACTCGCGGCACGCGGGCTGCGGACGTGGACGCCGCGCCAGGTCGTGACTGCAGGCGCGGTAGCGCTCGTCTTCGGAGTACTCCTCGGCCTGGCGACGGTACTGATCCCCAACTCGGTGTTCACCCGGGAGATCCCGCCGGTGTGGTGGAATTACCCGGTCTGGATCCTCACCGCCGTGTTTTCCGGGATGCTCTTCGCCACGTACGTTCGCGGGTCGGCGACTGCCTCGCCGTCAGGTGTCGAGGGCACCACGGAGCTGGGAGACGACGTAGAGGCCCGTCGCTCGAGCCGGTTCGGCATGATCGGCGCAGTCCTGGCGTGGTTCGCGGTCGGCTGCCCGGTCTGCAACAAATTGGCGCTGCTCGCTCTGGGATACTCCGGGGCGATCACCTGGTTCGCGCCGGTGCAGCCGATCCTGGCGATCGTGGCGTTGCTGCTGACCGGAATCGCGCTCGTGGTGCGTCTGCGGGGGCAGATCGCATGCCCGCTGCCCGCAGTGCGTGTCGAGGAGCGGGTATGAGCGCTGCCGAGACCGTCGGGGAGCCGCCCCGGCTGGGAACCCTGGAGACACAGGTGATGGACCTGCTGTGGGACGAGGGGACCTTCACCATCCGCGAGCTCATCGGTCGACTACCCGGAGACTTCGCGTACACCACCATCGCCACCGTTCTGACCAACCTGCACCGCAAGAACCTGGTCGACTCCGGCAAAAGGGGTCGATCCACGGTGTACGAGGCACGGTGCACCCGTGAGGAACACGTCGCCTCGGTAATGGACCATGCACTTGGCACGAGCAGGGATCGCGCGGCGTCCATCCTGAACTTCGCGGAGCGGATCCCCGACACCGACCTGGACCTGCTGCGCGACTACCTCCGTCGCCGCGACGAAGGGATCAACCCATGACCTCCGGACTGCTGGCCGCGATGCTGATCATCGGACTGGTCGTGTCCGCACTGGCGGGCCCGCGAGTACTGCGCAGCGCCGCCCCGCTGCTTATGAGGGTCCCGCGCCTGGCCGCAGGACTGCTCGCCGGCGGCGTGGCGGCCTGGGTGCTGACACTTCTCGCGGTGGGGCCGGTGCTCGCATGGGTACTTTCGGGGCCGGTGGTGCTTCCAGCCCGTGCAGCCCAGGTGTGTGAGCAGTGCCTTGCTGCCGCCAATCCGTTCGGTGACCAGACGTTCAACACTCCCTTCCCGGTGGCAATTCTGCTGGCACTGCCAGCAGCCGCCGTGTTGCTGCACCTGACCTCAGTCAGCATCGAGACCATCCGCCGCCGCCGAAGCACGCTGCGCACCGCAATGCGATACCGACAGACCGCACGGCCTCGACGCATGCACGGATACGACGTGCTCCTGGCGGACGATTCACACCCATTCGCCCTCAGCCTCCCCCGCCGCCACGGCGGCATCGTGATCTCCACCGGCGCAGTCCAGCTGTTCTCCGTCGACGAACTCGTGGCCGTCCTAGCCCACGAGCACGCCCACCTACAGCAGCGCCACCATCTCATTACCGCGATCGTCAGCGGACTGACCACAAGACTGCGGTGGATCCCGATGCTGGCCGCCGCCGAGGACGCCCTGGGCCACTACCTGGAGATCGCCGCCGACGACCACGCCCGGCGAGTATCCGGAACTCCCGCGCTGGCGGGGGCGCTACTCGTCCTCGGTCAGGCCGCCCGCCTCTCCCAGCAACCAACCGCAGAAGGAGCGCTCTACGCGCTCGGCCCGAACCGGATCGCGCACCTCGTGCAACCTGACCGCGGGACCGCCGGAGCCGTAGCCGCGACCGCCAGCACCTGCTGCATGGCCGCTCTGATCGCCCTCGCCGCATTCGTCCACATCCCTTACATGTTGGCGGCACTCAGCGGCTGCATCTGAACCGGCCATTCCCCTCGCGGACCCGCCCCGCCCGTAACCGTTACCGCCACCGTCCCTAAGCATGAACAGCTAGGAGACTGCTGAACAAGGCGCTATTGGGGTTGGC
>NZ_JAALDT010000073.1:0-8786 GCF_014144995.1 Dietzia sp. DQ11-71
GCGGCGCCGGGGTCGGCCACCACCGCGTCGGCCGACAGGTCCGGGGCGACACCGTCCGGGGTGAACGCGGTGTTCTCCCCGGCCTCGATGGCGGCGGCCCGGTCCCGCGGGTCGATCGACCCGTCGGGCAGGGGGGTGGCGTCGAGCGGGTCCAGCATGCCGGCGTTCGCGTCGGGCTCGACCAGGACGCGGTCGGCGAGCATGCAGGGGTTGCCGGCGAGCGCGGACACGTTCCCGGCGGCGATGGTGTAGGCCGGGTACTGCTTGTGGATCCCCTTGGCGAACGAGGCGAACGAGAAGACCACCAGCAGTCCCGCGACCACCGCGATGGGGGCGGCGGCGAAGGTCCGCACCCGGCGACGACCCGCCGAGGTGCGGGGCGCGTGCTCACCGATGTAGTCACGACGGAGGTGCTGCCAGCCGGCGTAGGCGAACGTGAGCACGGCCAGGGCGAGCAGCACAGTGGCGGCGTCGATGCCGCGGACGCTGGGTGCCTTGTCCCACCACGGGATGCCGTAACTGGAGACGTACCACCAACCGTTGGGGCCCGCGAAGGCGAGCGCGACCACCACGAGGATGACGCCCAGGAACAACGTGCGGTTGCGGGCCGTCCGGACGGCGGACGCGGAGATCGCGAGGGCGCCCAACGCGGCGATCGCCCCGCCGATGCCGGCGTACACACCGAAGTGGTGGGTCCACTTGGTGGGCGAGAACATCATGAAGAAGGCGGTGCCCACGACCACGCCGACCAGGCGCCAGACCGGTCCCGAGGCTGCGCCGGGCACCTTGCCGCGGCGCAGCATGGTGCCGATCACCAGCGCCAGGCACAGCAGCACGAGCAGGACCGGCAGGCGGCGGGCGAGGGACCCGTCCACCGTGGGGATCATCAGGTAGTAGTAGCGGACGAATTCCTCGAACCAGTTGAGGTTGGGGCCGATCTCGCCGCGGACGCGGATGGCCTCGAGGACGGCGGCGAGGTTCTGGACGCCGAAGACGACGATGAGCACCATGGTGCCGGAGGCCAGCACCGGGGCGATCAGGGCGAGGTACGAGCCGATCCGGCGGCCGCGCACGACCACGGTGCGGACGACCGCCCGCAGCCCCATGATGAGGGCGGCGACGGCCATGAGGCCGGTGGGGCCGGTGGCCAGTGAGAACGAGGCGATGATCACCGCGATCGCGAACGGGAGCATCCGGCGCGTGGCTATCGCCCGTTCGACGGAGACCCAGGTGAGCAGGGCCCCCAGCGCGATGACGGGCTCGGGCCGCAGGCCGTTGTTGAACGCCATCCAGAACGCGAGGAACACGGCGGCGGCGCTCCAGAGCACCACCGGGGTGGTGCGGGCGGCCCGGCCGAGGCGTGGCAGGACCTCGCGGCTGATGACCAGCCAGCAGAGGATGGCCGCGACGAGCGCGGGCAGGCGCATCCACGGGCTGGCGGTGGAGACCTGTGCGAACAGCGTGAGCAGGTCGTAGTAGGGGGAGCCGAAGGGCGACTCGGGGACCCCGTACCAGCGGTAGTAGTTGGCCATGTACCCGGCCGGGTCGGCGGCGCGGGCCATCGTGAGGATGTAGCCGTCGTCGGAGGTGTTGCCGCCGATGAAGTGCCAGATGCCGAGTGTGCCGATCACGACGACGTCGGGCGGCCGGATCTTGAACCAGCCGCGCGGCAGGAAGCGGCGGGCGCGCCGGCCGTCGGTCTGGTCGAGTGCGTGCAGGGCCCACAGGGCGACCGCGGTGGCCAGCAGGCCGATCACGATGGCGGCCCACTTGAGGGCGGTGGGGTCGGTAGTGAACCGGGAGTCGACCTCCACGGTGGCGCCGAGACCGTCGGGCACGGCTGTGTCCGAGGGCAGGTCGGTGTAGACGCCCACCACCATCGGGCGCAGGTCCTCGGCGTCCACCCTGCGGGTGGCCGCGGGATCGTCCATCCCCTCGAACGCCGCCTCCACGTAAGTGGGGGCCGCGACGACGCTGAGCCGTGTGCAGTCGCCGGCCTCCACGCGGTCTCGCGGTGCGGAAACGATCACCCGGTTGCGCGAGATCACGTCGACCGTCTCGGCGGAGGCGCGCACGAACAGTGCGCGGTCGCCGGCCTCCTCGCCGCCGGCGGGCGCGGTGGCCAGCAGGATGCCCCCGTCCTCCGGGAGATCCGCGACCAGGGTGCACGGTGCGGAGGCGGTGAACCGCTGCGGCGAGTGCGCCATGAGCGGGGCGGTGACCGAGTCGACGGACCCGTTCTGCGGCCACTGCACGGTCGAGGTCGTCTGCTCGACCGGCAGGAACGGCAGGGAGAGGAAGCACAGGGTCCCCAGGAGCCCGCTGACTATCGAGATGAGACGGAGTCGCTTGACGCGGGAGTCGGCGGCGACCGAGCCGGCCACCGGGCCGGTGGCCGGGGCGGTTTCCGGGGACGGGGCCGGCGAGGAGTCTGACACGACGACCGATTCTAGGCGACGATCACTTCATCGGACCCGGCGTGGTCCAGCCCCACCGCAACTCGCTGCCGCGGACCAGTTCGGCCGGACTCGCCTGCGGGTCCAGAGGTTCGAACCGCTGGAGCGAACCCCAGTCCCTCGACCAGTCGTGGTCGAGGTAGGTGGGGACCGTGATCGCCTCGACCGTCTGGGTGGTCCACAGCAGGGGTCCGCCGCCGCCGGCGCTCTGCCACCAGTTCGCGGCGGAGGAGGATTCCCGGTCGGCGAGGATGCGGTATCGGGGGATCTCCGCCACGCCACCGTTGTGCACGAACGGCCGCTGGCACGGGAACGCCAGTGCCACCACCCAGTCGACGAGCACCGGGTCGGTGTGGCCGACGACCTCGTCGAGGGTGCGCAGGCGCGGGTTCCGTGGTGGGGTCACAGCGAGCCACTGGTCGGGATCGAGGTTGCCGTCGGCGGCGACCACGCGGACGACCTCGGCCTCGGCGGGGATCGACTCGAGCGGGATGCGCAGGTTGCGCCAGGCGGGGGCCGGCCCGATGTCGATGGGGGACATGGACCCCATGACCTCGAAATCGGTGGGTCCGGCGGGGCCGACCCGGCCGGGGCGTCCGTACTCGATCCGCAGGTCGCCGCTCCCGATCCGGCCGGCGGCGGCCATGACGAGTAGCGGCCGGTTGGGGCTGCGGGCGGGCAATTGGTACCAGGCGCTGGTGAGTTCGGCGGCGACCTGCGGCCCGCGCCGGTACGAACCGAGGACGGGAGTGGTGTCCGGGTCGAGGCCGAAGGGCAGGGCCACGGTGGAGCCGTTGACGGTCACGGCGCCGCGGCCACCGGTGGTGCCGGCGTCCACGCCGTCGCCGGGGTCGCGCTCACCGGTCTCGGACGTCGCCAGGGAGCCGGAGGCCTCGGTGCTGTCGACGGTGATGGAGTCCGGCAGACCGTTGGGGGCGAAGCCGTTGACCACGCCGGCCCCGAGGGAGATCTCCGGCCCGGCCCCGATGGCGCCGAGCAGGCCGTCGTTGGAGTCCTCCTCGACCAGCACCGAGTCGGCCAGTGCGCAGGGTTCGCCGGCCAGGGCGCGCATGTTGCCGCGCCCGACCGTGTAGGCCGGGGTCTGGGCGAACACGGCGATGACCGCGGAGGACAGTTCGAAGATCACCACGGAGAACGCGACGACCGTCAGCGGGGCGCCGCCGATCCCGGCGCGCCGGCGCGGGCGGGCCGTGTCCCCGGAGCCGCCGTCCCGCCGTCGCGACGCGGGGGTGTCGGCGTGCGTGCGCAGGAAGGGCACCGCCTGTCTGATGCGGACGCGGAGGGCGGCGCCGGGGTCGTCGGGCAGGATCCCGGAGTGGATGAGCCCGGCGATGAGCAGGCACACGAAGCCGCCGACGAACGCGACGTACTGGATCTGCACCCCGCCGATGGCGGGGAAGGAGTCCGAGAAGGGGATGCCGTAGTCGGAGACGTACCACCAGGTGTTGTCGGTGGCGGTGGAGAGTCCGACGACGAGGCACAGCGCCGCCCACACCAGCCAGCGGTTCCGGCTCAGCGACACCGTCGAGGAGCGCAGCGCGATCACGGCCAGCACCGCCAGGGCTCCGGCCAGTCCGGCGAACACCCCGAAGTGGTGGGTCCATTTGGTGGGCGTGAACACGAGGAACAGCAACGATCCCGCGATCACGCCGATCAGCCGGCGGGACGGCCCCGCGGCGGCGCCGGGGATCCGCCCACGCCGCAGCATCACGGCCGAGACGAGCACGAGGCACATGAGCATGAGCAGGACGGGGAAGCGCCGGGCGACCCCGCCGTCGGCGGAGACCCCGAACAGTGCCTCCCAGCGTTCCTTCTCCCCGTACCAGGGCAGACTCGGACCGAGCTCGGTGCGGATGCGGGTGGCCTCGAGGACCGCGGCCAGGGTCTGGTCGGCGAACACGGTGTAGAGCAGTGCGAGGCCCACCGCCAGCACGGGTCCGAGGATCGCCGCCCATCCGACCACCTGCGCGCGGCGGCGCACCATGCGGACGAACTCGCGTGCGCCGGCGGCCAGCGCCGCCACGCACATCAGCCCGGTCGGGCCGGCACCGAGGGAGAACGCGGCCACACCGATCGCCGCGACGCCCGGCACGAGGCGGCGGGTGGCGATGGACCGCTCCACCAGCGACCAGGTGAGCAGGGCGCCCAGCGCGATCACGGGCTCGGGCCGCAGCCCGTTGTTGAACGCCATCCAGAACGCGAGGAACAGGGCGGCCCCCGTCCAGCGCGGTCCGCGCCAGGTGCGGGCGAGTCTGCCCAACCGTGGGACGACCTCCCGGCTGATGATGAGCCACGACAGGATTCCGCACACCAGGGTTGGCAGGCGCATCCACGGACTGGCCGTGGACACCTCGGCGAACACCCGCAGGATCTCGTAGTACCACCCCACCGGGGACTCGGGGGAGCCGAGCCAGCGGTAGTAGTTGGCCATGTATCCGCTGGGCCCGGCGGAGCGGGCCATGGTCAGCAGGTAGCCGTCGTCGGAGGTGTTGGCGCCCACGAGGTGCCAGAAACCCAGGACGCCGATCACCACGCCGTCGACCCCGGACAGTCGCGACCAGGACCGGGGCACGAACCGTCGACCCGAGCGGCCGTCGATGCCGTCGAGGCGGTGCAGGAACACCACGGACGCGAGGGTGGCAAGGACGCCGATCACCATCAGCACCAGCTTGAGCAGCGTGGGGCTGGACGAGTAGCGGGAGTCGACGGTCACCTCCACCGTCGACTCACCGAGCCCGTCGGGTGCGGTCGCGGCCGTGAGGTCGGTGAAGACGCCGGTGACCTGCGGCCGCATGCTTCCGGGCACGGCGGCGCGCACGGCGTCGTCGGCGTCGTCGGGGTCCCGTTCGAGGCCGGTGAACTCGGCGGTGAGGATCCCGGTCTCGGCGCGCACGTGCAGCGTCTCGCACGCGGGGTCGCGCAGGGTCGACAACGGCACGGACAGCAGCGTGATGTTGCGGACCGCGACCTCGATGACGGGATCGCCCGCGGCGTCCCGGACGCGTTGGACGACCAGCCCGTCGGAGATCCGCCCGGGGGCGTCCTGCGGGAGGGTGGAGAACACGATCGTGTTCTCCGGCACCTGTGCCAGCGGCGCGCAGGGGGCGGTGATCGTCAGGTCGAGCGGCCGCCCGGAGACCAGGGGCGCGGTGACCGGGGCGTAGTCGGGCCCGGCCGTCCACTGCACACGGGTGGTGTCCTGGTCGACGGGCAGTATCCCGGCGAGGACGGCGAGGAACGCACCGAGGAACCCGGTGATGATCGTCCACCGGCGGTGGCGGTCCATTCCGGGGTAGGGGTGCAGTCCGAGGGGACGCTCACGGTCGGTGTCGCGCACCTCGTCGTCGTCACCCCCTGGAACGGTCCCTGCGTCCGGGCCGTCACCGGACCGGCGACCGCCACCCGCTCCCCGCGTCGTCACCACGTGATCACCGCACCACGATCACGGCGAACGGGCCCACGTCGTGGACCTCGAAGTGGGGGCCCTCGACGGCCTCGGCGGGGATGGTGACGCCGAACCGTCGCACGTTGGGGTCGTTGGGGTAGGTGTCCTCGGCCAGGCGCAGTGCGTATCCGTCGCCCGACCGGCGGGTGACGATCGCGTCGGGGCCGCGCCACGGGGTCTGGTCCATCATGGCGTGCAGCTCGGCGCCGCTGGTGGCGTCCTCCCACCGGAGCATGGCCTCGTTGCGGTCGGCGTACCGCCCCAGGGGGTTGGCGTAGTGGGAGGTTACGGCCTGGTAGGCCAGGTACGGGTGGTAGGCGAGGAAGGCATCGGCGGTGCTGACGACGACGAGGTCGGTCCGCCTCCGGCCGGGGAACGCCTCCCGGATGGTCTCGTCGACCTCGGCGTAGTGGGACTCGGGCCCGGGCGGGTAGCGGTCCGCCCGCTCTCCGTGACCGTCGGTGTCGGTGTAGGCCAGCCGGATCTCCTCGTGCAGGTGATCGGGAATGCCCTGAGCGTGGGCGAGTGCGGCCAGTGAGGCCAGGACCCCCACCACCACGGTGGCCCGGCGACGCCGGTCGGCCGCCTCCGCAGCGGGCCGGTCGGTGCCGTTCTGGCGCCCGGCGAGGCGCACGGCGAGGCCGGCGACATCGGTGATCGCGAAGACGCCCGCCACCACGAGCAGACCGATGAGCACCGGTTCGAGGCGGAAACCGAGCATGGTGGTGCCCAGGACGGTGATCGCCATCGAGGCCAGGCACCACAGGTAGACGGCCACCACGCCCAGGCCCAGCGCCTGAGCGCGGCGCGAGGTCCACGCTCGGGCGACGATCCAGACCAGACCGGCCAGACACACCCAGCCCGTGAGGCCGCCGGCGGTCATGGGCAGCGGCAGGCGGGCGCCGGCGTCGGGCAGGTAGTGCATCGCCGTCCCGGAGTCGGCCGGGGTTCCGCGCAGGGCGGCGAGCAGATAGGGCGCCCACACGATGAGCGCGATCGCGATGGAGCCGAACCCGATCGCCGCGAGCCGGACCGCGGGCAGCCAGAGCGGGAGGGGTTCACGGGCGGGATGTGCCCCGTCGGCGCGGTCGGTCCCACGGTCCTCCGCACGGTCGGCGCGGCGGCCGGCGAACACGGCGGTGACGGTCGCGACCAGCGCCATGAGTACGACGGTGCCCGCCGCCAGACCCGTGTAGAGCGTGTACATGCTGGCCGAGACGCCCAGGAACAGGGTGGTGGTCAGGGCCGCACCGCGACCGGCGTGCCGCGCCGTGGGGTTGACGGCGTGCCACGCGAGGATGAGCACAGGCGGGAGGAACAGCGCCACGATCGCGCCGTAGGGCTCGGGGCTGCCGTAGGCGAGCATGATCGAGGTCGACACCAGTCCCACCGCCGCCCCGAGGTCGGTGCGCAACAGGCGGGTCCACAGCACGGTGACCAGCGCGGCGGCGATCGCGAGCGAGAGGATGGACCACGGCTTGTACGCCGCCCAGCCCTCGAGGCCGGCGAGGTTGGCGAACCGCCCGCCCAGCCAGAACCAGCCGGACGGATAGAACGAGGGCAGGTCGGCGTACGCCATGTCGGGCAGTCCGAGCGAGGTCGCCGAGCGACCGAGGAACTGGGTGCGGAACTCCTGGTCCACGCTCACGCCGTGCAGGTACAACCGCGATGCGGCGAGCGGGATCCCCAGTGTGGCGGCGACCAGCAACGCGGAGCCGGTGGGGGCCGCGAGCTTACCCAGACGGACCAGCGCGGACCGACCGCCCGGCTGCTCGCCGGCGCGTACGGACAGTATCCCCAGCACCACCAGCGCGATGGCGGCGACCTGACCGACGACCGTCAGCGCCCGCAGGACGTTGGAGTTGCCGTAGGCGGGGAAGGAGACGAGGGAGAACCCGGCGAGGACGACCGCGGTGACGACGGCGGCCAGCAGCGTCGCCGCGCCGGCCAGGCCGAGCCCCCGGAGCGCCACCGGCATCCCTAGAAGGGGAGCTTGCGGAAGATGGGGCGGGGGACGTGCGTGAGCACGGCCATGACCCCGCCGAACGCGGCAGGTGCGAAGACCGCGCCCTTACCGGCTCCGGCGTTCTTCACCGCGATGCGGGCGACCTCGTCCTTGTTGATGGTCAGCGGCGCCTCCTTGACGTGCGCCGACATGCGCGTGCGGACCTGGCCGGGCCGGATGACCAGGACGTCCACCCCGTGCTCGGCCAGCGCGTACCCGAGGCCGGTGTAGAAGGAGTCCAGCCCCGCCTTGGTGGAGCCGTAGACGAAGTTGGAGCGGCGGGCACGGAGACCCGCGGCCGAACTCATGGCGATGATCCGGCCGTAACCCTGCGACTTCATCCGTTCGGCGAGCAACACGCCCACCGAGACCGCGCCGGTGTAGTTGATCTGGGCGATCTGGACGGCCTTGCGCTGGTCGGACCAGAGTTCCTCGTTCTCACCCAGCAGGCCGAACGCGACGATCGCCACGTCCACGTCCCCGCCGGCGAAGATCTGCTCGAACGCGGCCGGGTGGGACTCGGTCGCGGCGGCGTCGAAGTCGACCACCTCCACCGCGCTCGCACCGGCGGCGGTCATCTCCGCGCGCGCGTCGTCGACCCCCGGGTCTCCGGGCAGGCAGGCGAGGATCACGCGCATCGGGCCCTGCTGGAGGTACTCGGCGCAGATGGCCAGGCCGATCTCGGAGGTACCACCGAGGAGGAGCAGGGTCTGGGGGACGCCGACGGCATTGATCATGGGCAGGAGTCTACCGAGGGGGTCCGACGCTGCTGCGCCCCTCACGGGTGGCGGGTGGATCGGGACGGGCGCGAGGCGGTGTGCGCCGCTGCGCGGTGGCCCGGTCCGGCCGGCCCCCGGCC
>NZ_JAALDT010000074.1:0-1829 GCF_014144995.1 Dietzia sp. DQ11-71
CTCGAGCGGGTCGGTCTTGGCGGCCCGGTGCGCGGGCCACAACGACGCGAGGACCCCGACGACCGCCGAGGCCGCCAGCACGACGCCGATGCTGCCCCACGGGATCGTCGTCTCCGTCAGTCCGCTGTCCGCGAGCACGGTGACGAACGCCCAGCCGAGGTAGACGCCCACCGCCGCGCCGATCAACGCGCCGAACACGGCGATCTGCGTGGACTCGAGGTTGATCGTGCGGCGGACCTGCGAGCGCTGCATGCCCACCGCGCGGAGCATCCCGATCTCGGTGCGACGCTCGATCACCGACAGGGCGAGGGTGTTGACGATGCCCAGGACCGCGATGACCAGGGCCAGCCCCAGCAGCGCGTAGATGATCGTCAACAGCTGGTCGATCCCGCCGGTCTGGGTGTCGATGTACTGCTGCTTGCTCTGGACCATCGCGATCGGGATGTCGGTGAGCTCGTCGGTCACCGCCGCGAGGACCTCGTCCTCGCTCACCCCGTCATCCGCCGCGACGAGCACGTTGAAGGTCGACCGCAGGTTCTCCGGCACCAGGCGTTCGTAGACGTCCATCCCGGTGTAGAACTGCCCGAGGATCTGGGAGTCCTCGTAGATCCCGGTGACCCGGAGGGTGCTCTCACTGCCGTCGGGCGCGACGAGCGGCACGGAGGCGCCCATCGTCCACCCCTTGTCCCTGGCGACGGTCCGGGACACGACGAGCGAGTCGGGGCCGGGGTCGAGCGAACCGTCGACCACGGTGACGTCGATCATCTCGCCGACGGGCCCGCCGGCGGCGGACAGCGCCTGCGGTTCCCCGGCGAGCTGGGCGAACGCGAACGCCAGCCAGGCCACGTCACCGACCTCGTCGACGTCGGCGATCTGCTGCTCGATGCCGCCGGGCAGCGGGGTCGGCGGGCCCTGGGACGCCACGCCCTGGACCACGACGTCGGCGTTGATGTCCTGGTCGATGACGCCGCTGACGCTCTCCTTCGTGGTGGCGCCGAGGGTTCCGAACGCCGCCACCAGGGTCAGTCCCAGCGTGAGCGCGAACGCGGTCGCGGCGGTCCGGCGGGTATTGCGTCCGGCGTTGGTGGCGGCGAGCTTGCCGACCGCGCCGAACGGTGCGCCGATCACCCTGCCGATGCCACCGGCGATCGGTTTGGCGAGCGCGGGCATCACCAGGAAACTGCCGATGATCAGCGCGGCCGCACCGACACCGACCGTGATCGCACCGTCCCGCGTCGTCTCCTGCCAGGTACCTATCACCGCGAGCATGAGGCCGCTCACCACGGCGAACAGGCCGACGGCGGTGCGCCATCCGCCGCCGGCCTCGGTGGTGGCCGAGCCGACTCGCATGCCCTGCACCGGGGCGACGCGTCCGGCGCGTCGGGCGGGCGCCCAGGCGGAGAAGACGGTGACGACGAAGCCCAACACCAGCGGGGTGATGACCGACATCGGGGTGAGCGAGAGGGCTCCGGACGGGATGCCCAGGTCGAAGGCCTCGAGCGCCACGAAGATCAGCTGGGCCAGGCCGAAGCCCACCACCACGCCGATCCCGGAGCCGACGAGCCCGGTGACGGCGGCCTCGGCCATCACCGATCGGGTGAGCTGCCCGCGGGAGGCGCCGATCGCGCGCAGCAGGGCGAGCTCCCGCAGCCGCTGGGCGACGAGCATGGAGAAGGTGTTGTAGATGATGAACGTGCCGACCAGCAGCGCGATCAGCCCGAACGCGACGAAGAAATAGTTGATGAAGTCGAGGACGGTCGACAGTTGCTCGGACAGTCGCTCCTTGATCTCCTCGCCGGTCCGGACCTCGTAGTCGGGGAACTCGGCCG
>NZ_JAALDT010000075.1:0-10134 GCF_014144995.1 Dietzia sp. DQ11-71
GGCTGCCTCCCGACGCGTTCTGGCAGGCGCACCGCTCCGCCGCGAGCCACTACAGCCACGAGGTACGCACCGCGGTGACGCGCACCCCCGACCTGACCGACATCCCCGAGATCTGGGACCTCTACGGAGGCGCCGGGCTGTTCGCCGCCGGGGTTCGGGACGCGATCCCGGGCGCCCGCGTGACAGTCGTCGAATCCGCCACGGCGTCGCTGCACGCGGCCACGGACACCCTCGGCGGCCCGCCCGGGGACCCCGCCGGCGGGGGAGTGAGGACCCTGCGTTCCCGGGTCGAGACGTTCCTCGAGGACCGCGACGACCGGCCGGCGGACCACCCCGATCCGGAGGTCATCATCCTCGATCCCCCGCGCGGCGGAGCGGGGATCCCGGTCATGCGGCGGCTCGCGGCGTCAGGTGCGTCCCGGATCGTGCACGTGGGCTGCGATCCGGCGAGTCTGGCGCGGGACATCGGCGTCCTCGTGGCCGCCGGGTGGACGCTCACCGACCTCCACGGGGTGGCGGCCTTCCCGGGCACCCATCACGTCGAGGGGATCGCCGTACTGGACTCGCCGGGACGCTCCTGATCCAGCACCGCAGGTAGGGGCCCGAACGTCCGCCCGTGGGCGAGGTCGCGTCGCGCCAGCCCGTAGACTGACGATTCGACCCAGCAGGGTGTCGGTCACGGAAGGGGCAGTCGACAGCAATGAGCGTGCTCGAACAGGTTGACGGCCCATCCGATCTGCGGCGGCTCGGTCCCGGGGAGTTGGCCGCGCTGTGCGGGGAGATCCGTGAATTCCTCATCCGTAAGGTCGCCGCGACGGGCGGGCACCTCGGCCCGAATCTCGGCGTCGTCGAACTGACCGTGGCGTTGCACCGTGTCTTCGACTCACCCCGCGACCCCGTCATCTTCGACACCGGACACCAGTCCTACGTCCACAAGATCCTCACCGGTCGTCGCGATCAGTTCGACGGGCTCCGCACCCGCGGGGGGTTGTCCGGTTACCCGTGTCGCGCGGAGAGCGAGCACGACGTGGTGGAGTCCTCGCACGCCACGGCCTCCCTGTCGTACGCGGACGGGTTGGCCAAGGCGTTCTCGTTGCGCGGGGAGTCCGATCGGACCGTCGTCACCGTGATCGGCGACGGCGCGATGACCGGTGGCATGGCATGGGAGGCCCTCAACAACATCGCCGCCGCCAAGGACCGCCCCATGGTCATCGTCGTCAACGACAACGGCCGCTCGTACTCGCCGACCATCGGAGGGCTCGCCGACCGCCTCGGCGCGCTGCGGCTCCAGCCGGCGTACGAGAAGGCGATGGATCGCACGAAGAACGCGCTCACGGGCCGCAAGGACGTCGTGGGGAAGGCCGTCTACTCGGTGCTCCACGGCATCAAGACGGGAGTCAAGGACGTCGTGTCGCCGCAGGAGTTGTTCGCGGACCTGGGGCTCAAGTACATGGGGCCGGTCGACGGGCACAATCTCGCCGCCACGGAGGCGGCCCTGCGCCTCGCGAAGGATTTCGGCGGCCCGGTGGTGGTCCACGTCGTCACCCGTAAGGGGATGGGCTACGTCCACGCCGAGAACAACGAGGCGGACCAGATGCACGCCACCGGGGTCATCGATCCCGAGACCGGAAAGCCGCTGGCGACCTCCTCCGCCGTGGACTGGACGTCGGTCTTCTCCGAGGAACTGTGTGCGATCGGTGCCGAACGCGATGACGTCGTGGCCATCACGGCCGCGATGGCCGGGCCGACCGGTCTGGCCGCGTTCGGGGAGCGGTTCCCGGAACGGATGTACGACGTGGGTATCGCCGAGCAGCACGCCGTGGCCTCGGCGGCAGGGCTCGCGCTCGGTGGGCTGCACCCCGTCGTCGCGGTCTATTCGACCTTCCTCAACCGGGCGTTCGACCAGCTGCTCATGGACGTCGCGCTACTCCGACAACCGGTCACCATGGTCCTGGACCGGTCCGGCGTCACCGGCCCGGACGGTGCGAGCCACAACGGGATGTGGGACCTGTCGCTCACCGGCATCATCCCCGGGGTACGCGTGGCCGCTCCCCGGGACGCGACCACCCTCCGGCAGGAACTGCGCGAGGCGGTGGCCTTCGACGACGGTCCGACCGTCGTCCGGTTCCCGAAGGGGTCGGTCGGTGATGCTCTGCCCGCCCTCGCCACGTCCGAGGACGGGGTCGACCGCGTGCACGGATCCGGTGACGCCGAGGTCCTCATCGTCGCGGTGGGGTCGATGGTCGCGCCCGCCATCGCCGCCGCCCGTGCCCTCGGGACAGAGGGCATCTCGGTCGACGTAGTGGACCCCAGATGGGTCTACCCGGTTCCCGCGTCGATCCTGGACGCCGCCCGTGGACGCCGTCTCGTGGTCACGGTCGAGGACAATGGTCTGCACGGTGGCGTCGGGTCGGCGGTGTCGGCATGCCTGGACAACGCCGCGGTGCGGGTCGATCGAGTCGCGCTGGGCATCCCGCAGGAGTTCCTCGACCACGGCTCCCGGGGGGAGATCCTGGCCGACGCAGGACTGACCCCCGAGGGGATCTCGGACAGCATCCGGACCCGACTGGGCTGACCCGGGCCGGATCGCCGGACGCGTGCACACGCGGGCCCGTACCCACGCGTGACAGGGGCCGCGCCGGCCGGTGCCGGTGGCCCGGACTCAGGAATCCGCGCGGAAGCTCCGCACCGCCTCGAGCAGGGGGTCGGTGGCCAGTTCGATCTGCCAGGCTCGGGCGCTCTCGGTGAGCAGGACGTCGTGGAGCAGTTCCGCGTCGTCCCCGGACCGGGTCGTCGCCGCGCGCCACACCCACAGTCTCAGCGTCGAGGGTTTGAGCAGGAGTCCGGGCTCCAGACCCAGGTCGTCGGCGAGTGCGCCGATCCGTTCGCGGGCGATCTCGAGCAACTCCGCGGCCTCGGGCTCGTTTCGCTTCCACGACGCGTGCGGCGGGTGCTCGGCGGGCGGCCCCTGCCGGGAGGGCAGGTCGGCCCGCCCCAGCCCGTCGGCCCACTCGAGGGCGGCGAGCCATTCCCCGACGAGCCGTCGGCGGTGAGGTCCGTCGAACCCCTCGATCGCCAGCAGTGCGGTTCTGTTCGTCGGCCCCACCCTGGCGGCCTCCACGATCGCCGCGTCACCGAGGAGCCGCTTGGGGGCGATGTCCCGCTCGGCCGCGACCCGGTCCCGGGCCATCCACAACTCCCTGGCGCGCGCCAGTTGCCGGCCGTCGCGCAGGCTCGACAGCCGGGACAGTCGACGCCAGGGGTCCGGCGCGGCAGGTGCCGGGCCGGACTCCACCAGGTACCGACACTCCGCCTCGAACCACTCACGGCGGCCGAGCTCGTCGAGCCGCGGCAGGACCTCGTCCGCCAGTTCGTGCAGGAACAGCACGTCATAGGCTGCGTAGTCCAACCACGCCGCCGGCAACGGGCGACGAGACCAGTCGGCGGCGGAGTGCGCCTTGGCCAGGCCGATCCCGAGGTGCTCCGAGATCATCGCCCCGAGGTTGACCCGCTCGGTGCCGAGGAAACGTCCGGCCAGCTCGGTGTCGACGAGCGAGGTCGGCGAGACCCCCAGCTCACGCAGCGACGGGAGGTCCTGACTCGCGGCGTGGAGCAGCAGGGGGCGGGTCGACAGGACGTCGGCGAGGGAGCCGATGGTCCGACCCGGGGTCTCCGGGTCCACGAGCAGGGCGGGGCCGGTGGGGGCGCGGAGTTGCAGGAGGAAGGCCCGGTCGGCATACCGGATCCCCGAAGCGCGTTCGACGTCGACCGCGACGGGGCCGGGCGAGGACCGCAGGGCGTCGGCGACCGCCTCGATGGCGGGGAGGGCGTCGACGAACTCGTACTCGGCCGGGGGTGGCTGTGCCCCGGGCGGGGTCTCGCCGCGGCGGCGCCCGCTCACGACCGCCGGTGCAGGGAGGTCACGCCGACGGGGGGGAGACCGGCGGCCAGGGCGAGCGTCGTGCAGAAGGCGGACGCGTGGCCGGTCAGGTCGGGCTCGAGGGCGGTCCAGGACGCGCGCAGCTCGAGCTGGTGGGACTGGGGAGGACCGGCGATGTCGCCGTAGCGGACGGAGGCGGTGCTGGTCACGGTGCCACCGAGCGAGGTGTACGGCCCGGCCTGATCGCCGAGGGCCTCGGTGAGCCAGCTCCACGCCACCTGGGGCAGGAGCGGGTCACCTGCCAGCGAGGCCTCCATGTCGGCCTGGATGTAGGCCACGAGTCGGAGGGTGCCGTTCCACGCGTCGTCCCCGGAGGGGTCGTGCAGGAGGATGAGACGGCCGAAGGCGTCGCCGTCGGAGAATTCCGGGACGTCGTCGCCGGAGGGCGGGATGATCTCGACACCGAGCGCGTGACTGTAGGGCGCCAGTCGCTGCGGCGGGCGGATCGGGCCGACCGAGATCTCGGGGCGGACCTCGAGTCGCGACAGCGACTCGACCGCCTCCCGGAAAACCTCGGGCTCGCCGTCATTGACCGATGTACTCACGGGTCGTCACGCTAGCGACCGCCCCGGCGTGCCCCGAGGAGGCGCGCCGTCGCCTACCCGGGTGGGCTGACCGGCCGCGGCGGCGGCTTCATGGGACGATGGGGGGTGTGTTGAACTCTGATGCGTCCTCGACCTCCCGTCCCGCCGACCCCGCCACGGATGCCGTCGCCGGCCGCCGCGCCGGGACCGGCCCGTACCTCGACGAGGTGACCGGAGTCGGCGGCGCCCACACGCCGGTGTGGTTCATGCGCCAGGCGGGCCGCTCGCTTCCGGAGTACAAGAAGGTCCGCGCCGGGTCCACCATGCTGGAGGCCTGTTTCGACCCGGCGATGACGTGTGAGATCACCCTGCAGCCGGTCCGTCGCCACGGGGTGGACGCCGCGATCTTCTTCTCCGACATCGTCATCCCGTTGGCCGCCGCCGGGGTGGACATCGACATCGTGCCCGGGACCGGGCCCGTGGTGGCGGAGCCGATCCGGGACGAGGCCGGTGTTGCCGCCCTGCCCGAGCTCACCCCGGACCGCCTCGAGAAGATCGAGGAGGCCGTGCGGCTGGTCGTGGCCGAACTCGACCCGCAGGTCGCGCTCATCGGCTTCGCCGGGGCCCCCTTCACCCTGGCGTCCTACCTCATCGAGGGCGGCCCGAGCCGCAACCACGAGCACACCAAGTCACTGATGTACTCGCGGCCCGACGTGTGGAACGCGCTCATGGCCAAGCTGGCGGACCTGACCACGGTGTTCCTGCGCGCGCAGATCGCTGCCGGAGTGGACGCCGTCCAGCTCTTCGACTCGTGGGCGGGCGCGCTCAGCCAGCGGGACTACCGGTCGCTGGTGCTCCCGCACTCGACCCGCATCTTCGCCGACGAGATCATCTCGACGGTTCCCCGCACGCACTTCGGCGTGGGCACCGGCGAGCTGCTCGGGGCGATGGGCGAGGCCGGCCCGGAGGTCGTCGGCGTGGACTGGCGCATCCCCCTGGACGACGCCGCCGGGCGGGTGCCGGGCAAGGTCCTGCAGGGCAATCTCGACCCCGCGATGCTCTTCGCCGACCGGTCGGCGCTGGACGGCGAGGTCCGCCGCATCCTCGACGAGGGCCGGCGGGCCCGCGACCTCGGCGCACGCGGCCACGTGTTCAACCTCGGCCACGGTGTCCTGCCCAGCACCGACCCGGGTGCGGTGACCCACGTGGTGGAGCTCGTCCACGAGCTGACCGGGAAGTGACGGTGGGCCCTCGCGTCGCCGTGGTGGGCGGTGGGCTCAGCGGGCTGACGGCCGCCTATCAGCTCTCGCGCGAGCTGCCGGACGCCCACATCACCGTCCTCGAGGCCTCTGACCGGCCGGGCGGGGCACTCCACACCGTCGACTTCCCGTCCGGTCCGATGGAGCTCGGCGCCGAGGCCTTCATCGGCCGCCGACCCGAGGCGAGCGACCTCGTCGCCGAACTCGGCCTGACCGGGTCGCTGCGTCATCCGGGGCCGCTCGGACCGGCGATCCTCACCGGGGGTCGGATGGTGCCCATGCCCGTCGGCACGTTGATGGGTCTGCCGTCCGACGTCGGGGCGTTGGCGGACGTGCTGAGCCCGCGGGAGCGCGCTGCGGCCGCGCGCGAGGCCGACCTGCCGCTGGACTGGGAGCCGGGCGGTGACGTCTCGCTCGGCTCGTTGGTCTCCGAGCGGTTCGGGCACGCGGTCGTCGCCCGGCTCGTCGACCCCATGCTCGGGGGCGTGTACGCCGCCCCCAGTACCGGGCTCGGGCTGCGACAGGTGATCCCTGGGCTGGCGCAGGCGTTGGACCGCGGCGCTCCCAGCCTCACAGCCGCCGCGCGGGAGCTCGTCGCGCACCGCGTGCCGGGCCCGGTGTTCGCCACCCTCGACGGGGGTTACCGGCTCCTCGTGGACGCCCTCGTCCGGGCCTCCGGTGCCGTGATCCGTACACACGCCACCTGCACCGCTCTCCACCGGGACGGTTCGGGCTACTCGTTGGCGGTCGCCGGCGACCGCGGGTCGTGGTCCGAGGAGGCGGACCTCGTCGTCGTCGCCGTCCCCGTTCCCCACGCCGCCCCGCTCCTGGAGGGTGCCGGGGGTCTCGACGCCGCGACCCGGGGCCTGTCCGGGATCCGGACGGCGTCCTCGGCCGTCGTCGCGTTGGAGGTCGACCGGTCCCTGGACCTCCCGGAGCGTTCGGGGGTCCTGGTGGCGACCGACGAACCGGTGCCGTTCAAGGCGATGACCTTCACCAGCCGCAAGTGGCCGCACCTCGACACCCGGCCCGGGCACCTGGTCAGGGTGTCGTTCGGGAGGATCGACGACGACGAGGTGCTCGCCGCCGACGACGCCACCCTCACCCGCATGGCCGAATCCGCGCTGGGGGGACTGTGCGGCTCCGCGCCGACGGTCCTGCACTCGCGGGTGCGCCGCTGGTCCGACGCCCTCGCCGAGATCGGTCCCGGACACGACACGCGGATCTCGGGCGTGCGCGCCGAACTGGCCGAGCGGCTGCCCGGCGTGGAGCTCGTCGGCGGCGCGACCGAGGGCGTGGGGGTACCCGCCTGTATCGGCTCGGCGCGGGCCGCGGCCCGGCGACTCGCCTTGGGGTGGCAGGATTGAGCCATGGCACGCCTTGACTACAAGAAACTCAACTCGACCCTGCGCTACCTGATGTTCTCCGTCTTCACGGTGACGCCGGGGCAGCTCGGGGAGGACCGGGACGCGGTCGCCGCGGACCTGGAGGAGTTCCTCGCCCGCTACGACGGCACCGACGTGGTGGTCCGGGGTCTCTACGACATCTCGGGCCTGCGCGCCGAGGCCGACTTCATGATCTGGACCCACTCCGAGCACATCGAGGACCTACAGCGGTTCTACAACGAGTTCCGGCGCACCACCCTCCTGGGCCGGGCCAGCACCGCCTACTGGTCCAACACCGCGCTGCACCGCCCCGCGGAGTTCAACAAGAGCCACATTCCGGCGTTCCTCGCCGAGGAGGAGCCGGGGGCGTACGTCTCGGTGTACCCGTTCGTGCGCTCCTACGAGTGGTACCTGCTCCCCGACGAGGAGCGGCGCCAGATCCTCGCCCAGCACGGCCGCGCCGCCCGCGAGTACCCGGACGTCCGCGCCAACACCGTGCCGTCCTTCACGCTGGGGGACTACGAGTGGATCCTCGCCTTCGAGGCCCCGCAGCTCGACCGGATCGTCGACCTGATGCGCGAGATGCGGGCGACCGAGGCCCGCCGCCACGTGCGCGAGGAGATCCCGTTCTTCACCGGACCGCGCGTCACCGCCGGGCAGCTGGCGGCATCGATGCCCTGAGGTTCACCGCGCGCCGACAGCTCGACTTGACGCGAGAGAGGGCCGACCGGGAGCAGTCCCGGTCGGCCCTCTCGTCTCTGTGGGCCGGATGCGGCCGGTCGAGTTCAGCTCTCGGCCGGCTCCAGCGTCATGCTCAGGGAGTTGATGCAGTACCGCAGGTCGGTGGGGGTGCCGTAGCCCTCCCCGGCGAACACGTGCCCCAGGTGACCGTGGCAGTTCGCGCAGATCACCTCGGTGCGCGTCATGCCGAGCGAGGAATCCGTGCGCTCGATGACGGCGCCGCCGGCCAGCGGCGTGAAGAACGAGGGCCACCCGCAGTTGGATTCGAACTTGGCGTCGCTGCGGAACAGTTCGGCACCGCATCCGCGGCAGCGGTACACGCCCTCGGTCTTGGTGTCGTTGTACTCACCGGTGAAGGGACGCTCGGTGCCGGCCTGCCGCAGGACCTGGTACTCCTCCGGGCTGAGTCGACGACGCCACTCGGTGTCGTCCAGCGTGAAGTCCGGCTGGGGGGTGTGGGTATCGGTGGGCTCGCTCATGCCCGCAGGCTACGCCGACGCGGCGGCCGGTGCGATCCGCTCGTGCCGGCGGGGGTCGCTGCGGCGCCACAGCAGCACCACGAGCACGGTGGCCAGCAGCAGCAACCATCCCAGGGTCGGGTGCGCGAACTCGAGTAGCCGCCCGTAGTAGGGCCAGCGCGCCGACTCCCAGAAGTCGAGGGTGAAGAACCCGTACGCGGCGAGCCACGCCGGCCAGTTGCGGACCAACGACTTGTCCAGCACCACCGTGAGCATGATCGGGATGAGCATCATCGAGTAGTACATCTGGCCGAGGGTGGAGACGAGGAACACACCGGCGAGCACGACCCCGGAGGTGGTGGCCAACCACAGCACCTCGTGGTTGTGGCGGTAGTCCATCAGCAGCCACACGGCGACGAGGGTGGCCACCACGACCAGGATGCGGGCCACCAGGATGACCGGCTCGGGTACGCCGTAGTACAGGCCCATCCCGGCGATCGAGCTGTTGTAGTAGTCGCGGACCTCGCCCATGTAGGTGAGTGTGGTGTCGAGGTAACTGCGGGCGTCGACGGTGAGGGCCCACCCCGCGGCCATGGTGACGGCGGGGATCGCGGCCGCGGTGACGAACGGCTGCCACTGCTTGCGGATGAGAGGCAGCACGAGCAGCGGAGCGAGCATCGGTTTGACGGCCAGGGACAGGCCGATGGCCACGCCGGCCCACCAGAGGCGCCGTCGGTGCAGCAGGTAGAGGAACGCCACCTGGCACAGGAAGATCACGCCGTTGACGTTGGTGAATACCAGCGTGTTGGTGACCGCCTCGGTGCAGAACGCCGCCAGCAGGATGGCGGGGGCGGCGAACGAGCGGACGTCGAGGTCGAACAGCCGCATGAGCAGCCACAGCGCCGCGATGATCGCGGCGGTGTTGATTCCGATGAACAGCCAGCGCGCCAGCGTGTAGTTGTCGATCAGGCCGAACGGGGCGAGGACGAACGTCCCGCTGGGGGCGTAGAGATAGTGCGGTTGCACCGTCAGCAGGTTCTCGACGTACACCGGCTCACCTGCCAGGAAACGCCTGGTGGCGGCGTAGACGGTGCCGAAGTCGTTCGTGATGGATCCGTTGACGGCCTTGATCAGGACGCGGTGGATGACGGTCATGATCGCCAGCGGCCACAACACGTGGGTGAGGACGCGGGGCACGGTCGACGTGCTTCGGGTGGGCAGCGGCACGACTCGCAGGGTACCGCCTGGCCTCCCGCGTCCCGGTGAGGCACCCCGGCCGGTCAGGACGGGCAGGCCGTGGACTGCTCAGCGGCATCCGGGTCGTCGAGGAAATCGACGACCGCGCCCCGGGCGCATCCGGAGTGCAGGATCACCTGTGCGCCCGGGGCGCCCCAGGTGACGATCCGCACGTCGGTGGCCCCGGCGGCGCTGAGGGCCCCGGCGGTGGGTTCGAGTGCGGCGGCACCGGCCCGGGGGTCGGCGATCCCTCCGACCAGGAGTACCGGCGTCTCGGCGGGAACGGAGACCGGAGACTGCCCGGGCACGGGCCAGGTGGAGCAGGCGGAGAGCTGCGCGGCGATGATCTCCCCGAACGGCGGGGTCTGCTCCCATTCGGCCCGCAGTTCCCCGACACGGTTGACCGGGACGCGGCGCGACAGGTCGGAGCATCCGGCCACGTACGGCAGCGACGTCCCGGCCAGTTCGGCGGCGCGGTCACGGACGCTGCCCGGGGTGTCCTCGGGGGCGGCGGCCGCGAGGTCGCCCAGGATGACGTCGCCTGGGGAGGCGTCGGCAGCGGAGGCGCCGGACAGGTCCGCCAACGCCGAC
>NZ_JAALDT010000076.1:0-1763 GCF_014144995.1 Dietzia sp. DQ11-71
ACTCGGCGTCGAGGTCACCGATCGTCACCTGCCAGCCCCCGGCGGCGAGCGCACGGGCGGTGGCCCACCCGATCCCCGACGCCCCGCCCACCACGACGGCGGACCGGCCGCGGGCGGCCACATCGGAACCGTCCGAGGAGCTGTCGCGGTCAGGGGTGGGGACGCGTGTGCGATCCGTGTCCACGGGGCCTCCAGTAGGGTTGACGACCGGCCTCGGCGGGGTGGTCCGCCGGGCCGGAGGAAGCTGTTGACGACCGTCAACACGGGCCATAGTGTGATCTGCGCCATAGCTCTCTTGTCGGCGAGTCTGCCTCGCCGAGGGATCCGCCGAAGGGGTTCGCATGACATCGACCTGCACAATCGCCGTGATCGGCGCGGGCATCAGCGGCCTGACGACGCTGAAGATGCTCCGCGACTACGGGATTGACGCGGTGTGCTTCGAGGCGTCGGACCGGATCGGCGGGAACTGGGCGTTCGACAACCCCAACGGCAGCTCGAGTGCCTACCGCTCGCTGCACATCGACACGTCCAAGCACCAGCTGAGCTTCCGGGACTTCCCGATGCCGGAGGAGTTCCCGGACTTCCCCCACCACAGCCAGATCAAGCAGTACCTGGACGACTACGCCGAGGCGTTCGGCCTGCTGCCCGCCATCGAGTTCGAGACACGGGTCGAGCATGCCGAGCGCCTGCCGGACGGCGGGTGGGAACTGACCACGTCGCGCACCGGGTCGGCCGCACAGGCCGGGGCCGACGGGACCGAGACGCTCCGCTTCGACGGGCTCGTCGTGGGCAACGGGCACCACTGGGACCCGCGCTTCGCTGATTTCCCCGGCGAGTTCACCGGGGAGATGATCCACTCCCACGCCTACGTCGACCCGTGGGATCCGCTGCACCTCATGGACAAGAAGATCCTCGTGGTGGGCCTCGGCAACAGCGCCGCGGACATCGTGGTGGAGCTGTCGTCCAAGGTCATGCGCAACGAGGTGACGCTGTCCACCCGGTCGGGTGCGTGGATCGTGCCCAAGTACATCGCCGGCAAGCCGGCCGACAAGTACTTCGCGACCTTCCCGTACATCCCGTACTCGTGGCAGCGCAAGGCCATCCAGGCGATGCAGCCGATGTCGGCCGGCCGGCCGGAGGAGTACGGCCTGCCGACCCCCAACCACAAGTTCTTCGAGGCCCACCCCACGCAGTCCGTCGAACTGCCGCTGCGGCTGGGGTCCGGGGACGTCGTCGCCAAGGGGGACATCGCCCGACTGGACGGCCGGACGGTGCACTTCGAGGACGGGACCAGCGGCGAGTTCGACGTGATCATCCAGGCCACCGGGTACAACACCACGTTCCCGTTCTTCGACCGGGACTTCCTCAGCGCCGACGCCCACAACCACGTCCCGCTCTACAAGCGGATGTTCACCCCGGGCATCGAGGACCTCGCCTTTGTCGGCTTCGCCCAGTCCACCCCGACCCTGTTCCCGTTCGTCGAGGCGCAGGCCCGGCTGGTGGCGGCGTGGGCGGCCGGGCTGTACCGCACCCCGCCGGTGGCCGAGATGGAGCGGGTGATCGTGGAGGACGAGAAGAAGTACATCGGCCACATGCTCGACACACCCCGCCACCAGCAGCAGGTCGACTACTTCCTCTACGAACGCGACCTGCGCACCCGGGAGATCCCCCACGGTCTCGAGCGCGCCCGCGAGCGCGGCGCCGCCCTCCGTGCCCGGGTGACGGCATGACGCCGGCCGCCCCCTCGGCGACCACCTCCCCGC
>NZ_JAALDT010000077.1:0-2983 GCF_014144995.1 Dietzia sp. DQ11-71
CGGGGGCCGGTGGCGAGCAGATTGACGAGCGAGTACTCGAGATCGGTGCGGTCGGCGGCCGTCCAGCGCGGGTCCGGGACGAGCGCGTCACCGGATCCGGAGAGGAAGAACAGGTCCCGTTGCGCGTAGGTCGACAAGAACTCGGCCTTCTCGATCACCACCCCGGGCGGCAGTTCGTCGATGCGCCACTGGCCGTCGGTGCGGGTCAGGCCGATGGTGACCTCGAGTTGGCCGACGTCCTCGCGGAAGATGCCGCCGGGGTCGAGGGTGCCGACCTTCTCCGCACGCAGCGTGTACTCGGCGCGGTCGGCCGACCGGCCGCCCTCGGCGCTGAGGTCGGCGCGCAGCACGATGATGGTCTCCGCGAGGTCGTCCCAGTTCTCGGCGGCGTCCGGGGTGAGGAACTGACGGGCGGCGGCGTGCCGCTGATCGGCGATCGCCGCGGCCTTGAGGAAGTCGCGGACCAGGAGGTCCGGTTCCTGGTCCGGTACCGGCGTGGGGACCGACAGTTCGCTGCCCTCCGGCGAGAAGGTGTCGATGACCTGGGGGGACGACGACGAGGGCAGCGTGGCGCACCCGGTCGCCGCCAGCCCGGTCGCGCAGGCCAGCGCCACCGACACGAGCAGGGACCGGGGCCGGGGCCGGGTCATCGCCGGCTCTCCCCTGCCCCGGGGACCCGCTCGAGGGGGGTCGGCGAGCCGGTACGCACGAGCCTGGCCTCGTCCTCGGGGGTGAGGGGCAGCGGGCTGGAGGTGAGGGTGCCGCCGCGGCGCCGCGGGATGGTCAAACGGAAGCAGGACCCCTCCCCCGGGCTGCCCCAGCAGTCCAGCCGGCCCCCGTGGAGCTTGGCGTCCTCGAGGGCGATCGCCAGGCCGAGCCCGGTGCCGCCGGAACGTCGCACCCGTGAGGGGTCGGCGCGCCAGAAGCGGTTGAACACCCGGGTCTCCTCCCCGGGTTTGAGCCCCACCCCGTGGTCGCGGACCGAGACGGCGAGGGCGGCGTCCGAACACCGCAGGGTGACCTTCACCGGCTTGGACTCACTGTGGTCGAGCGCGTTCGCCACGAGGTTGCGCAGGATCCGCTCGACGCGCCGCGAGTCGACCTCGGCCATGACCGGCTCGTCGGGCATGTCGACCTCGACCTCCACCCCGGCGGCCTCCGCGATGTGGGCCACGGTGCCGACCGAGTCCGCGACGGAGGTACGCACGTCCATCTCGGCCGTCGCGAGCTCGGCCATGCCGGCGTCGTGGCGGGAGACCTCGAGCAGGTCGGTGAGCAGGCTCTCGAACCGGTCGAGTTCGGATTCGAGCAGCTCCACCGCGCGTTTGGCGGGGGCGTCCAGGTCGGCGGCGGAGTCGGAGATGATGTCCGCCGCCATCCGGACGGTGGTCAGCGGGGTGCGTAGCTCGTGGGAGACATCTGAGGTGAACCGCTTCTGCAGGTCACCGAACTCCTCGAGCTGGGTGATCTGGTCCGACAGGCTCTGCGCCATGTCGTTGAACGCCATGGCCAGGCGCGCGACGTCGTCCTCGCCGCGGATGACCATCCGTTCCTTGAGGTGGCCGTTGGCGAAGCGCTGGGCGATGGAGGCCGCCTGCCGCACGGGCAGGACGACCTGCCGGGCCACTATCCACGCGATCGCCGCGGACAGGACGATGATCGCCAGGCCCGCCGTGGCGACGATCCCCCGCATGATCCCGAGGGTCTGTTCCTCCGCGGTGAGCGGGTAGACGAGGTACAGCTCGAGTCCGGGGATGGAGGAGTCCGTCGGCGTGCCGAGCATGAGCGCCTTGACCTGCTCGCCACGGAAGTCGACGGTGACGTACTGGGAGGCGATCCTGCCCCGCTGGACCAGGGACTGCAGCTCCGGTGGCACCTGCGCCCCGGAGGGGCTGACCACCTGGCCGCGGCCGGTCTGGTCCGGCACCACGAGGATCGGGTCGAAGGTGCCGGCGTGGACGGAGTCCCCGTCGGAGGCGAGTCCGCGGTCGCTGATGGCGCTCCGCGCCTGGTCGATCCGGGACTGCTCGCTCGTGCCCTCGTCGGTGGCGGCGATCTGCGCCTGCACCGTGAGGCGGAGCCTGCTGGCCTGCTCGATGGCCGCATCGAGTTTGGTCGACAGCAGCTGGGCGGCCATCTGGCTCTGCAACATGAACGCGATCGTGAGGATCACGCCCATCGACAGCGCCAGCGTGGAGGTGACGACCCGCAGCTGCAGCGACCGCCGCCACAGCCGCGCGATCCGACCGCCGATGGCGGCCGGGTCGAGTTCGGACAGTCGCTCCCGGAAGGTCGGTGACGAGTCGGTCACGTCCCGGGTGTCGGGCTCGTCCCCGGTGGACGCCACCGCGTCGTCGGGACGAGCGGTGGTCACGAGACCGGACCGGCCTTGTAGCCGACGCCGCGCACGGTGAGGACGACCTCCGGGTTCTCGGGGTCCTTCTCGATCTTCGCCCGCAGGCGCTGGACGTGGACGTTGACCAGCCGGGTGTCGGCCGAGTGGCGGTAGCCCCACACGTGTTCGAGCAGGACCTCACGCGTGAACACCTGGCGGGGCTTGCGGGCCAGTTCCACCAGGAGGTCGAACTCGAGCGGGGTGAGCGGGATCGGCGTGCCCTCGCGGGTGACCGTGTGCGCGGGGACGTCGATCGTCACGTCGCCGATGTGCAGGACCTCGCTGGGCTCGTCCTCGCCGCGACGCAGGCGGGCCCGGATGCGGGCCACCAGCTCCTTCGGCTTGAAGGGCTTCATGATGTAGTCGTCCGCGCCGGACTCCAGGCCGAGCACCACGTCGACGGTGTCCGTCTTGGCCGTGAGCATGACGATCGGCACCCGGGACTCGGCGCGGATCTCGCGGCACACGTCGATCCCGCTCTTGCCCGGCAGCATGAGGTCCAGCAGAACCAGGTCGGGCTGCACCGCGCGGAACGTCTCGATGGCCCGGACTCCCTCGCCGACGATCTCGGTCTCGAACCCCTCGCCC
>NZ_JAALDT010000078.1:0-12390 GCF_014144995.1 Dietzia sp. DQ11-71
GGCGGGTCGGCGGGCGCGGGCGGCAGCGGGCGTCAGCCGAGGGTGAGCTGCCCGCCGGACTCCGTCACCGGGATCGCGTCGAGCGGGCGCGGGGCCGGGGCGAGGGTATTGCGGCCGTCGGTGGCGTCGTATTCGGCGCCGTGGAGCGGGCAGCGCAGGGTCATGCCCTCGATCACCTGGACCACCCCGCCCTGGTGGGTGCAGCGCGCCGAGTAGGCGACGAACTCGCCCTCGACGGGCTGCGCGACGATCACCGTGGCCTCGCCGGCCCTGAACTGCTTGGCCGTGCCCGGCGGGATCTCGGCGGCGGCGATGGTGGTCGCGGGGACCGTGGTGGTCTGCTGCACCGTCGACGGGGGCTGCGCGGGCTCGGTCATGCCACAGGCCGAGGCGATGCCCGGCAGCAGGATGATCCCGGGCAGGGCGGCCAGCACCGCGCGGCGCTGGGTGCACGGCCCGACGGCGGCGGCTCCACCGGTCGAGGCGGACGTGGCGGCGAGGGGCTCGGTCATGACGCCCATGGTATCGGTCGGCGCCACCCGTCTTGCGTGTGCCGAACACCGTGGGCCGAACACCTAGGCTGCCCGTATGACGGTCCGCAGACTCCGACCCCACGCCACGACGATCTTCTCCGAGGTCTCGCAGCTGGCCACGCGGTTCGACGCCATCAACCTGGGCCAGGGCTTCCCCGACACGGACGGACCGGAGTCGATGATCGAGGCGGCCACGCGCGCCATGCGGGAGGGCCACAACCAGTACCCGCCGGGCACCGGCACCCCGGAACTGCGCCGGGCCGCCGCCGACCACGAGACCGCCCACACCGGCCTGGTGCACGACCCGGACACCGAGGTGGTGGTGACGGTCGGCGCGACCGAGGCGATCGCCGCCGCGGTGGTGGGCCTGGTGGAGTACGACGACGAGGTGGTCGTGATCGAACCGTATTACGACTCCTACGCGGCCACGGTGGCGATGGCCGGCGCCACCCGTCGCGCCGCGAGGATGGTGCGCTCGGGCGGCGAATTCCGACTCGACGTGGACTCGTTACGGGACGCGTTCTCCCCGCGGACGCGGGCCGTGCTGGTGAACTCGCCCCACAATCCCACCGGGGCCGTCCTGCCGCGCGAGGACCTCGAACAGATCGCCGCGCTGTGCCACGAGTTCGACGCGATCGCCATCTCCGACGAGGTGTACGCCCACCTCACCTACGACGGGGTGGAGCACGTGTCGATCGCGACGCTGCCCGGGATGGCCGAACGGACCCTGCGCATCTCGAGCGCCGGCAAGCTGCTCAACTGCACCGGGTGGAAGATCGGATGGCTCACCGGCCCCGCGGACCTGGTCGCGGGGGCACGCACCGCGCGGCAGTACATGAGCTTCACCGTCGCCTCGCCCCTGCAACTGGGCGTCGCGCACGCCCTGCGTCACGAGCAGAGATGGATCGCGACGCTGCGGCAGGACATGCAGGCTCGGCGGGACCAGTTGGTGGACACGCTCTCGGGTGCCGGGTTCCACCTCGTCGTCGCACAGGGCACGTACTTCCTCACCGCGGACCCGCGCCCACTCGGGGTGACCGACGCGGCGGCCTGGTGCCTGGAGTTGCCGGAGCGGATCGGCGTGGCGGCGGTGCCGTTCGCCCCGTTCACCGACGCCTTCTCGGCGGAGTGGTCCCACCTGGTGCGGTTCGCGTTCTGCAAACGGCCCGAGGTGCTCGACGAGGCGGGGCGACGGTTGCGAGCCCTGCAGGGGTAGTCGGTCCGGCACCGCCACCCACATTCCGGACTACAGTCCGTAATCGCGCCGACCGCGGGGCGCCGTGCTCTACGGTGGGCACGTGACGCGCCCCCCTGTGCGAACCACCTGTTCGACGTGTTCGGACTCGACGAGATCCTCGAGCGCGACGACGCCACCGAACTCGACGGCGACACGGTCCGCACCATGCTGCGGGAGGCCGCCGCGCTCGCCGAGGGACCGGTCGCCGCGTCGTTCACCACCGCCGACCGCAACCCGCCCACCGTCGACCCCGAGACCCACGAGGTCACTCTCCACCCCGACTACGTGGCCTCCGTCCGCCCCTGGCAGGACGCCGGCTGGGGCCTCGTCGGCGTGGACCCGGCCGTCGGCGGCGTGGCCGCACCGCGCCTGGTGACCCGGGCGATCACCGAGTATCTCGTGGGCGCCAACCCGTCGATCTTCATGTACCTGTCCGGGCCGCTGTTCGCCGGCATCATGCACTCGATCGGCAACGAACAGCAGAAGAAGTGGGCCACCAAGATCATCGAGCGCAACCACGGCTCGTCCATGATGCTCACCGAAGCCGAGGTCGGCTCCGACGTGGGCGCCGTGCGCACCAAGGCGATCCAGCAGCCCGACGGCACCTGGCACATCGAGGGCACCAAACGGTTCATCACCGGCGCCGACACGGGCGACCTGTTCGAGAACATCTGGCACCAGGTGCTCGCCCGGCCCGAGGGCGCCGGCCCCGGCACCAAGGGCCTGAGCTACTTCCTCGTCCCCAAGTACATGCCGGACCCGGAGACCGCCGCGCCGGGCGAGCGCAACGGCGTCTACGCCACCGGCATCGAGAAGAAGACGCGCCTGGCCGCCTTCGCGACCTGTGAGGTGGCGTTCGGCGCGCACGGCCGACCCGCGGTGGGGTTCCTCGCCGGTGACGACCACCTGGGCATCAAGCAGATGTTCAAGACCATCGAGGCCGCCCGGATGATGGTCGGCACCAAGGCCATCTCGACCCTCTCCACGGGCTATCTGAACGCTCTCGAGTTCGCGCGCGAGCGGGTCCAGGGCAACGACATGGCCGACGCCGGAAACCCGGACGCCAAGAAGGTCACCGTCATCCACCACCCCGACGTGCGGCGGTCGCTGCTCACGCAGAAGGCGTACGCCGAGGGGCTGCGCGCGGTGTACCTCTACGCCGCCGCCCACCAGGACATCGTGTCCGCGGAGGTCGTCTCCGGCGCCGGGCCCGAGCTCGCGCACACGGTCAACGACCTGCTCCTGCCGATCGTCAAGGGCGTGGGCTCCGAGCGGTCCTACCAGTGCCTCGCCGAGTCGCTCCAGTGCTTCGGCGGCTCCGGGTACCTCAAGGACTACCCCGTCGAGCAGTACATCCGCGACGCCAAGATCGACTCCCTCTACGAGGGCGCCACCGCGATCCAGGCGCAGGACTTCTTCTTCCGCAAGATCATCCGCGACGGCGGTACCGCACTGGGCCACGTCGCCGCGCAGATCCACCGCACCGTGGACGAGGCCGGTCCCGCCGAGACCGGCCCGGCCGAGCTCGAGACCGCGCGCGCCGGGGTGGCCGGTGCCCTGGCCGACGTCGAGTCGATGGTCGGCTCCCTCACCGAGCACCTCATGGGCGCCCAGGAGGATCCCGAGAAGCTCTACCTCATCGGGCTCGGAGCGGTCCCGCTGCTCATGGCCGTCGGCGACCTCATGGTGGGCTGGATGCTCCTGCGCGAGGCGGGCGTGGCGCTGGACCGGCTGCAGGAGGCGACCGGCGACGACCACGACTTCTACACCGGCAAGGTGACGGTGGCGAACTTCTTCGCCCGCGCCCACCTGCCGCAGGTCGGCACCGCGCGGGCCACCATCGAGGCGCTCGACGTGGACGTCATGCACATGCCCGAGGGCGCGTTCTAGGTCGGGGCCTTCCGGTTCGGCCCGCCGGGCCGGGAGCGCACCTCGTCGTCGTTCCCGGACCCGCCCCTCTCGTCGAGAAGAGCTTTTCGCCAGCGTCTGCCGAGTAGAAGTGTGCGAAAAGCTCTTCTCGATGGGGATCTGGGACGAGAGGGAGCTCAGCGACCGGTGGTGAGAACGATCTTGCCCACCGCGCCGCGGCCGTCCATGAGCTCCAGGGCCTCCGTGGCCTGCTCCAGGGGGAACTCGGCGCCCACCAGCGGGTCGAGCTTGCCGGCGGCCAGCAGCGGCTCGACCTCGGCCCACTGCTTCTGCAGGTAACCGGGATTGGACATCCAGTACTCGCCCCAGCCCACGCCCACGGCGCTCTTGTTGCCCAGCAGCAGGCGGTTGACCTTGACCGTGGGGATCTCGCCGCCGGTGAACCCGATGACGAGGATCCGCCCCTCCTGACCGAGGGACCGGATGGAGTCGGTGAACCGGTCCCCGCCCACGGGGTCGACGACGATGTCGACGCCCTTCCCACCGGTGAGCTCCTTCACGGCGTCCTTGAAGCCCTCGGGCGCGATCGCGTCGCTCGCCCCGGCCTTCAGCGCCAGGTCCCGCTTCTCCTCCGTGGAGGCCACGGCGACGACGCGGGCACCCATCGCGGTCGCGAACTGGGTGGCCGCGATCCCGATCCCGCCGCCCGCGCCGTGGACCAGCACCGTCTCCCCCGCCTGCAGCCGGCCGCGGTGCGCCAACGCGAAGTGGACAGTGAGCACGTTCATCGGGACCGAGGCACCCTGAGTGAACGACAGGCTGTCCGGGAGACGGAACACCTGACCGGGATCGGCCGAGACCACCTCGGCGAACCCGCCCAGACCGGGGAACGCGCACACGCGGTCCCCGGCGGCGAATCCCGAGCCGTCGGGTGCGGACCGCACCACGCCCGCCACCTCCGAACCGGGGACGAACGGCAGCGGCGGCGAGATCTGGTACTTGCCGCGCGTCTGCAGCACCTCGGGGAAGGTCACCCCGGCGGCGTGGACGTCGATCAGCACCGCACCCGCGTCGGGCTCGGGGACGTCGACCACCTCGAGGACGGCGGGTCCGTCATGGCTGGAGATATGGATGGCACGCATGCGGTCCATAGTGTCAGCCCGTCACCGAGCGCGTGCGCCGTCCGCCTCACGCTGGTGCCGCTGCCGGCGGAGCAGGTGCAGGGCCAGCCCCACCGCCACGACCACCTGGCCGATCTGGAAGGCCAGCGCCATGACGATGAACTCGCGGCCGAACGTCGTCGGCGAGATCAGGAGGGCTGCGCAGATGCCCAGCAGGACGACCGTGATGAGCTGTCCGCCCGCCAGGAACCGCCGCGGATTCGTGGTGAGCTGGCGACGGAACGCCATCAACAGCGAGTTGAGCGCCACCAGCAGACACACCGGGACGCCGATCTGGGCCGGGAACAGGAACAGCACCACGAACAGCGGGTGGGAACTGAGGGTGACCGTGCCCTCGAACAGGAACTGCGGAACACTCCACAGGGCCGTGAGCAGCGCGCAGATCACCGAGATCCACGAACCGCCCACGAGGATCCTCACGCGGAGAGAATAACGCCGCCGGTCACTCCCTCGTCAGCGCCTCACCGATCGGGATGTCGCCGTCCGAGAATTCGATGGTGCGACCGGCGGTGTCCGGTCGGCGCAGGACGGCGGCGATGACGGCGGCCACCGCGTCCCTGCTGGTCGACCGGTCCTCGCGCTTGTCGTCGCCCACCCCAATGGTCTCGCCGCCGGGCTCGTCGGTCAGCGCCCCCGGCCCGAGGATCGTCCACCCCAGGTCCGAGTCGCGCAGGTGCGCGTCCGCGGCGCCCTTGGCCTCCGCGTACGGGAAGAACGAGTCGTCCTCCGGGACGCCGTGGTCGGGGCCCGCACCGTCGTAGGAGACCATGACGTAGCGTCCCACCTCCTCGGCAGCGCTCGCGTCCATCGAGCGGATGGCGGCGTCACGGTCCACGGCGAAGGTGCGGTCGGGGTTCCCGCCGCCGGCGCCGGCGGTCCAGACGACCGCCCCGCTGCCGCGCACGATCTCGCGGAGCCCATCGACGTCGAGCGTCTCCACGTCCGCGACGACAGGGTTCGCACCCGCGGAGCGGACGTCGTCGGCGTGATCGGGATTGCGGATCACCGAATACACCTCGGCACCCGCCTCTGACAGGATTTTGGCGGCGCGGAGGCCGACCTTGCCGTGGCCGCCGATGATGGTCACTGGTTTGTCGATGCTCATCCTTCCGTTGTACGCCTCCGTGTTCGTCAGCGGGGGCTCCCGGGTTCGATCACGAATCCACAACAACCGGGCGTCCGTCGGTCCGGCGATTGGCCCGGTGTCGGACCCGGAGTGCATCATGTGGACATAAGCCGGGACTCACCGGCGGCCCCGCGTTCGTTCTTTCGGAGTACCGCATGTCCCTGTCCAGGTCTCGAACCCACTCTGCTCGGGCGGTGCCGGGTCCCCTCGGCCTGCTCGCCGCTCTCCTCGCCCTGCTCCTGGTCACCGCCGGGTGCACGATCCCGATGCCCGTCGGTTCCGCCGGGGAGACGACGCCCACGACTCCGACCTCCGAGGCGCCCGCCCCGGCGACGCTGGAGGTGACCCCGGCCGACGGCGCCACGGAGGTCGCCGTGGTGGACGGTGTCCGGGCCACCGTGGAGAACGGGACCATCACGGACGCCGTGCTCACCAACGATGCCGGCAAGGAGATCGAGGGCGAACTCTCACGCGACGGTTCCCAGTGGAAGCCGGCCGTCACCCTCGGATACGGGCGCACCTACACCCTCGAGATCACGTACGAGGGCGCGGCCGGCGGGAGCCGGAGCGACACCCGCACGTTCACCATGGCCGATCCGCTGGCCGTCGTCACGCCCAGCCTCGTCACCACGGGCGGGGCCGCCCTCGAGTCCGACCGTGAGTACGGCGTCGGGATCATCGTCGCGGCCAGGTTCGACCAGCCGATCGCCGATCGCGACGAGGCCGAGAAGCACATGACGGTCACGACGACCCCCGAGGTCGAGGGCAACTGGTTCTGGCTCAACGACTCGACCGCGCACTGGCGACCCCGCGACTATTACGAGCCCGGCACGCGCGTGCAGGTCGCGCTGGACGTCGAGGGACGCAGCCTCGGCGGCGGGCAGTGGGGCGGGGCGAGCGCGGAAGCCGACTTCACCATCGGCGAGCGTCGTGTGGCGATCGCCGACGACGCGACCAAGACCGTCACCGTCTACCACGACCAGAAACCCGTGAGGGTCATGCCGACCTCCATGGGCAAGGGCGGATGGGCCACCTACGGCGACGTGACGATGCACTTCTGGACCCAGCCGGGCAACTACACGGTGCTCGACAAGGCCAGTTCCGTGGTGATGGACTCCTCGACCTACGGCCTGCCGTTGTCCGCCGGGTACAAGGTGACCGTCGACCACGGTGTGCGCCTCACCAACGACGGGATCTACCTCCACGCGCTCGAGTCGTCGATGTGGGCACAGGGGAACACCAACACCTCGCACGGCTGCCTCAACCTGTCGCCCACCGACGCAAAGTGGTACTTCGACCAGGCCGTGACGGGCGATGTCGTGGAGGTCAAAGGCACGGGCGGACCCGAACTCGGGGTCTGGCAGAACGGTGACTGGTCGGTGCCGTGGGAGGTCTGGCAGTCCGGCTCCGCCGACTGACGTCCCCCCACGTCCCCGCACACGGCCCACGTAGCCCACGCGACCTACGAAATCCGCTATCCGGATTCCTGATCTGCGCTCCCGAATGGAGTAGCCGATCCGGAATCCGGATAGCGGATCTTCTTGTCTCGTGGTGTCTGAAGGCGGAGTCAGCGCACGCCCATCATGTTCTTCCTGATCCACGGCGACAACGCGGCCATGATCCCGGCCAGGACGATCGAGGCGACGCCCAGCACGAGGAAGTAGTTGCGCTCGGCGCCGGCGTCCGTCGGGTCGTAGTACCCCGCGAGCACGCCGGACAACGCGCTGCCGATCGAGACGCTGAGGAAGAACAGCGCGACCATCTGCGTCTTGAACGCCTCCGGGGCGAGCTTGGTGGACAGGGACTGCCCGACCGGTGAGAGCAGCAGCTCGGCCATCGTGAACAGGAACAGGATCCCGACGATGCCCAGCAGCGGCGTCGCCACACTGCCCACGAAGAACAGGAACACCAGGTAGGCGATACCCATGATGAGGTTCGCGAGGGCGAACTTCATCGGGCTCGAGGGCTGACGGTTCCCGAGCTTGACCCAGAGCGTCGCGAACACGGCGGCGAAGATGATGATGAACAGCGGGTTGATGGACTGCACCCAGCTCGCCGGCATCTCCCAGCCGCCCAGGTTGCGGTCCAGTCGCTGGTCGGAATAGATCGCGATCACCGTGAACTGCTGCTGGAACAGGGCCCAGAACGCCACCGAGGCCACGAACATCGGGATGAACGAGACCACCCGGCTGCGCTCGACCGGCTCCGTCTTGGCACTGGTGATGAGGAGGGCGAACAGCGCGATGGCGCCGACCACGGCGATCGCGGTGACGATGTCCGCCAGTGACTCCAGCGGCACGAGGCCGGTGGCGATGGCTGCGACGACGAGCACCGCCACGACCGCGCCGATCCCCAGGTAGCGGACGCGCTGTGGCCGCGGGAGCGGGTCGGGGACGACAGCGCCGACGCCCTTGAGGGTGGCGCCGCGCATCGCGACGTATTGGATGAGCCCGATTGCCATACCCGCGGCCGCCGCCCCGAAGCCCCAGTGGAAGCCGTAGTTGTCCCACAGCACCCCGGTGAGCAGCGGGCCCGTCAGACCGCCGATGTTGACCGCCATGTAGTAGATCGAGAACGCGGCGTCGCGCCGGTCGTCGGTCCGGCGGTACATGTCGCCGACCACCGTGGAGGTGGTGGCCTTGAGGGTTCCCGCACCGACACCGACCAGAACGAGGCCGATGCCCAGGCCGATCGCCCCGGGTACGAGCGCCAGGGACAGGTGGCCGAGCATGATCATCACGGCTGCGCCGAACAGCGTCCTCTCGGCGCCGAGGAGGCGGTCCGAGACCCAGCCGCCCAGGATCGCGGAGGCGTACACCAGACCGCCGTACGCGCCGACGATCGAGGCGGCGATCTCCTGGGAGTAGCCGAGTCCGCCGTCGCCGACCGCGTAGTAGATGTAGTACGCCAGCAGACCCTGCATGCCGTAGAAACTGAACCGCTCCCACAGTTCGATCCCCGACAGGTTCGCCAATCCGAGTGGGTGGCCGAAGAACCTGCGGTCCGAATCGGCGAGAGCCACCTCGGCATTCCGAGTTGTCATGTACGTCAGTGATACTCCTGCTCCCCGAGCCGGACAAAACCGGTGCCGCGCGAGCTGCCCCGTAGGGGTGGGAGTCGACAATCGGTGCCCCAGACGGGAGAATCGGACCGATCAGCCCGGGCGATCTGCCCCGGGCGTAATCGAGAAGCGCAGGAGCACCTCCAGTGAGCCGAGCCGACACCCCGGCCCGATCTATCAGCCCCCTTCACCGAAGGGGGGACACCGGATGAGCATCGCGCTCTCACTCCTGGTCGGCGTCGTCGTCGTCCTGGCCATCACCGCGCTCACGGGCTACTTCGTGGCGCAGGAATTCGCCTTCATGGCCGTTGATCGCTCGCGGATGGGGGCTGCCGCCGAAAAGGGCGATCCCGTCGCCGACCGCGTACTCGGGGTCACCAGGCGGACCTCGTTCATGCTGTCCGGCGCGCAGCTGGGCATCACCGTCACGACCCTCGTCGTCGGCTACGTGGCCGAGCCACTCATCGGGCGGGCACTGGGCGAACTACTCGGCCTGGCCTCCGTTCCGCAGGCCATCGGCGTCGGTGTGGGCACGGTCCTGGCCCTGCTGTTCTCGACCGTCGTGCAGATGCTCTTCGGCGAGCTCGTGCCCAAGAACCTGGCGATAGCCAAACCCGAACCCGTCGCCCGCTGGTTGGCGCGGTCGACCACCATCTACCTGGCGCTGTTCGGCTGGCTCATCGGGCTGTTCGACAAGGCGTCCGAGGCCCTGCTCAAGGCCGTCGGCATCGAGCCGGTGCACGACAAGGAGCACTCCGCCACCGCCCGCGACCTCGAGCACATCGTCCACGAGTCCAGCGAGACCGGCGAACTCTCCCCCGAGCTCAGCCGCCTGTTGGACCGGATGCTCGACTTCCCCGGGCAGCCGGCGGAGCACGCGATGATCCCGCGGTCCCGTACCGACGTGGTCCGCGGGGAGGACGCCGTCCCGGACGTGCTGTCGAAGATGGCCACCGGCCACACCCGCTACCCCGTGGTCGGTGAGGACTCCGACGACGTCATCGGCATCGTCGACCTGCACGACCTGCTGGTGATCTGCGACGACGAGCGGGACACCTCCCTGACCCTGGTGTCGGAGGTCATGCGGGCCCCGATCGTCGTGCCCACCTCCCTGCCGTTGCCCGAGGTGGCGGCGCGCCTGAGCGAACAGAAGGCCGAGATGGCCGTGGTCGTCGACGAGTACGGCGGGTTCGCCGGAGTCGTGACGATGGAGGACATGGCGGAGGAGATCGTCGGGGAGATCGCCGACGAGCACGACCCGCAGGCCGCCGGGGACGCCCCGGTCAGTGAGGGGTTGGGCTGGGTCCTGGGGGGCGACACCCACCTGGACGAGGTCGAGCGCCTGCTCGACATCACCCTGCCCGAGGTCGACGCCGAGACGCTGGGCGGCCTCGTCGTCGAGACGATCGGTGACCTGCCGGACGTCGGCGACCGGGTGGACATCCCGCTGCCCGACACCGACATCCTCGAGGAGGTCTCCGCCGATCGCGTCCTGCGGGCCGAGGTCCGTCGTCTCGAGCGTCGCGTCCCCGCCGAGCTGCATATCGTGGTCGAGGAGGCCACACGATGACCCCCACCACGACCCTCATGGCCGCCGAGGCCCAGTCCGGACTCATGAGCAATCCCTGGGTGGTCCTGGCCGCGACCGTCCTGCTCATCGCGGCGTCCGCGTTCTTCGTGGCCGTCGAGTTCTCCCTCATCTCCGCGCGGCGCCACCGCCTCGAGGACGCCGCCGCCACCAGCAGGGCCGCCCGGGCGGCCCTGCGCAACGCCTCCGAACTCACCCTCCTGCTGGCGGGAGCGCAGCTGGGGATCACGCTGTGTGCACTGGCGCTGGGGTCGATCACCAAGCCCGCCGTGCACCACTGGCTCACCCCGGTCTTCTCCGGCTGGGGCCTGCCGTTGTGGACCGCCGACGTCATCGCGTTCATCCTCGCGCTGATCATCGTGACGTTCCTGCACCTCGTGGTGGGCGAGATGGCCCCCAAGTCGTGGTCGATCACGCATCCCGAGTACTCGGCCACCCTGCTGGCTATTCCGATGCGGGCGTTCCTCTGGCTCACCCGTCCGCTCCTGGTCGCCCTCAACGCCATGGCGAACAACATCCTGCACCGGCTGGGTGTCGAGTCGAGGGACGAGGTGTCCGCCGGTCAGGACGCCGATTCACTGCGCGAGCTCGTGCGGCACTCCGGTGAGGCGGGGACCCTGGACGACACCCATCAGCGCCAGCTGCTCAGCGCCCTCGAGCTGCAGGAGCTCACCGTGGGCGACCTGCTCGGGGAGCGCGGGGTCGACACACCCGCCTCGCCGGAGGAGATGTCCTCCGTCGGCGCGGACGCCACCCCGGGCGAGATCCGCGACACCGCCCGCCGCACCGGCCACCTGCGGCTACTGGTCCTCGAGGACGACACCGCCGTCGGCGTGGTGCACGCGCGGGACGCCATCGACGTCGAGGGGCCGGCCACCGCCCGCGAACTCATGCGGTCGAGCCTGTCCCTCGAGCACGACCTGACCGTCGCGGAGGCGTTCCGCCGGATGCGCGACGCACGGGCGCACCTCGTCGTCGTCGAACAATCCGGCGGGCACCCGGGCACCCACGTCTCCGAGGTCCGCGGCGTCCTCACCCTCGACGACGTGGTCCGTCGCCTCCTGCCCGTCACCTCGGGGTAGATAGGCGGGGGTAGATCGGCGCAGGTGGACCGGCGCGGGTCAGATCCGGCTGATGAGCCAGACCACGCCGAACAGCGCCAGCCCGGCTATCCCCAGCAGGACCAGCAGCATGAGCCCGACCGCGCCGATCGCCCTCAGCAGGTAGCCGCGCGCCCCGGTGTCGACGCGTCTGCCGTCGGCGATGGTGCGGTCGACCAGCCGCAGGTTCTTGGACGTGGCCTTGTGTGCGGCATCGGCGACGTCACCGACGAACGGGATCAGCCCGAGCACGGCGTCCACCAGGTAGTTCCAGCCCATCCGGAACAGGATCCGCACGGGCACCCGGTTGCGCACCGCCTCGGCGAACACGGCGGCCGCGAACACGGTGCCGACCGCGTCGCCGACCACCGGGACCAGCCCGATCACCGGATCCAGACCGACGCGATAGCGGGTGCCGGGGATGCGGACGAGGTCGTCGAGCACGCGCGCGAGACCGGTGGTGACCGGGGAGACACCGGTGCGGTCGACGGGTGCCGGGGCGGGGTCGGGACGGTCGGGGTTCACGGGCCCGAGCCTACGGTCCGCGCTCCCGGTGCGCCCGGGCCCGGGATCTGGTTTCGTGGAGAGATGATGCCCACGCCCGCCTCTCAGCCGAGTCTCCGCCCGCTGCGGCCCCACCGCGATCCCGGCGCGACCCGGCGCCCGGATCGTCGCGCCGGAGGCCTCGTGGCGGC
>NZ_JAALDT010000079.1:0-20191 GCF_014144995.1 Dietzia sp. DQ11-71
GTGGTGACGAAGTTGACGGCACCGAGGATGGTGCCGATACCGCCGATGCCGACGCCGAGGATCCAGAGGTCCGCGCCGACGTTCGGCGAGTGGATCTTGTCCGCCAGCGGCATGTACATGGTCCAGCCGAAGGACGCCGCGCCACCGGGGGTCAGGAAGCCGGAGAGCATGATCGTGCCGCCCGCGGCGAACAGCCAGAAGCCGAACGCGTTGAGGCGCGGGAACGCCACGTCGGGGGCGCCGATCTGCAGCGGCATGATGTAGTTCGCGAACCCGACGACGATCGGGGTTCCGTAGAGCAGCAGCATCACCGTGCCGTGCATGGTGAACAGCTGGTTGAACTGCTCATTCGACAGGAACTGCATACCCGGGAAGAAGAGCTCTGCCCGGATGAGCAGCGCCATGAGGCCGCCGGCGAAGAAGAAGATGAAGCAGGTGACGATGTACATGATGCCGAGCAACTTGTGGTCGGTCGTCGTCAGCATCTTCCACACGAACGAGCCCGGCCGGGCATCACCCGTGGGTTCACCCGGCGGGTGGTCGAGTTCGTGGACCGGCTTGGGGGCCACTGCGGTCATAAGGGTCCTCCTGAACGCCTCACCCGACGTCGCGGGTCGAACCACCGACCCCACGTCGAACGCATAGGAATAGTGCGTGACCGCAATCCTAACCCCCGCCTGAGAGAGACGCCCACCCGCCCCGTCGAACTCGTCACCGGTGGTCACCCCCGCTAATCGCGCCGTGGTCCGGCACGCCGGGGCGGGCACCCGCCGCCCGCCCGCGACCTCCGCGTGAGCGACCCCACCCGGCCGATCTCCTAGGCTGTTGTCCCATGACCGATTCCGTGACCGCCCCCCGCCGACACCCCGCGCGGGGGTATGCCCGGCGCGCCGTCAGGGCGGCGGTCCCCCTGGCGGCCGGGCTGACGCTCGTGGCGTGTGGCCCCTCCCCCGTCGACATGGTCGAGCACCCGATGACGACGACCCCGTCGCGGATGGCCGGCGAGGAATTGCAGCGCTCGGCGGAGCCGGAGGAGTCGTGCGCCCCGGCACCGGTCCCCGCGGAGTTCCCCGGGCCGGGTGACCGCAGGGTCCCCACGGAGGGGCCGGGTCCGGACCGGGTGGAGGTGCCGCGGTCGCCGGAGAGGATCCTGGCGCTCGGCACAGGCGCGGTGGACACGGCCTGTGCCCTCGGGCTGCAGGACCTCGTCGTCGGCACGTTCGGCCTACCCGACGGTGCGGACGTCTACCTGCCCGACTCACTGACCGGACTCCCGACGGTCGGTCCCCTCGTCGGCGGGGACGCCGACGAGGTCGCGCGGGCCGCGCGGGAACTGCGTCCGGACCTGATCGTGCTGGCCGGGTCGGACGAGGTGGACCCGGCCGTCGTCGCCGCCGTGACTGATGTCGCCCCCACCGTGGTCTACGACGCCGACGTCGTCGACTGGACGGAGGCCACCGAGGCGATCGCCGACGCCTACGGCAGGCCCCGCGCCGGCGGCGATCTGCTGCTGGAGGTGATCGAGCGGGCGCAGCGCACCGCCGACGCGACCACCCCGTCCGACACCCGGGTCTCCCTGGTGTCGGTGACCGGAGGGGAGGGTGACGGCGTGGAGGTGCAGCGGCCGGACACGCTGGGCTCCCTGATGCTCGAGGCCGTGGGTGCCGAGCGGCCCCCGGCGCAACGCACGCGCGACGGCGAGCACGTCCCTCCCCTGCCGCAGTCCCCGGCCCTGGGTGACGAACTGGACGGGGATGTGATCTTCGCGGTGGTCGGAGGCGAGACCGGCTCCGAGGACGCGGCGCGGGAGGTCTTCGCCTCGGACAGGTGGATGGACCTCGACGCCGTGGGATCGCAGCGCGTGTTCGTGGTGGACCGTGCCGTGTGGGAGGGCGCGGGCCCGGTGGCGGCGCGGGCGGTCCTCGACGACATCCGGGGCTCGATCAACGGGGTCGCACCGGACGGGTAGCCAGCAGTCCCTCCACGACCGTGAGACGACGACGCCCCTGCGACCGTGTTCGGTCGCAGGGGCGTCGTGGGTCGCTACCGGTGCGTCAGAAGTCCCAGTCCTCGTCCTCGGTGGCCTCGGCCTTGCCCATGACGTACGAGCTGCCGGAGCCGGAGAAGAAGTCGTGGTTCTCGTCGGCGTTGGGGCTCAGGGCCGACAGGATCGCCGGATCGACGTCGGTCTCGTCCTTGGGGAACATGCCCTCGTAGCCCATGTTCATCAGCGCCTTGTTGGCGTTGTACCGCAGGAACTTCTTGACGTCCTCAGTCCACCCCACCGGATCGTAGAGATCCTCGGTGTAGTCCGCCTCGTTGTCGTACAGCTCGAACAGCAGCTCGAAGGTGTAGTCCTTGAGCTCGTCCCGCTCTGCCTGGGTGACGTGCTCGAGGGCGCGCTGGTACTTGTACCCGATGTAGTAGCCGTGCACCGCCTCGTCGCGGATGATGAGCCGGATGACGTCGGCGGTGTTGGTGAGCTTGGCCCGCGAGGACCACCGCATGGGCAGGTAGAAGCCCGAGTAGAACATGAACGACTCGAGCATCACCGAGGCGATCTTGCGCTTGAGCGGATCGTCCCCCGCGTAGTACCCGAGCACGATCTTGGCCTTCTTCTGGAGGAAGGGGTTCTCCTCCGCCCAGCGGAACGCGTCGTCCACCTGCGGCGTCGAGCACAGCGTGGAGAAGATCGTCGAGTAGCTCTTGGCGTGCACCGACTCCATGAACGCGATGTTGGTGAGCACCGCCTCCTCGTGCGGGGTCGACGCGTCGGGGATCATGCTGACGGCGCCGACCGTGCCCTGCAGGGTGTCCAGCAGGGTCAGGCCGGTGAAGACGCGGGTGGTGAGCTGCTGCTCGTACTCCGTCAGGGTCTGCCACGACGGGATGTCGTTGGAGACCGGCACCTTCTCCGGCAGCCAGAAGTTGGTGGTGAGCCGGCCCCACACCTGATCGTCGACCTCGTCGGGGACGCGGTTCCAGTTGATGGCCGACACCCGGTCGACCAGCTTGGGCTGGATGCCGGCGGCGGGACTGTGGGATCCCGGAGCGTGCAGCTCGGCGGTCATCGGATCTCCTCCTGGGGACGTGTGGGGTTCGGGACGCGGGCCTGCGGCCGGGCGGTCAGAGCATGCACGAGACGCAGCCCTCGACCTCGGTGCCCTCGAGCGCGAGCTGACGCACGCGGATGTAGTACAGGGTCTTGATGCCCTTGCGCCACGCGTAGATCTGGGCTCGGTTGACCTCACGGGTGGTGGCCGTGTCCTTGAAGAACAGGGTCAACGACAGGCCCTGGTCCACGTGCTGGGTGGCCGCCGCGTACGTGTCGATGATCTTCTCGTAGCCGATCTCGTACGCGTCCTGGTAGTAGTCCAGGTTGTCGTTGGTCAGGTAGGGCGCCGGGTAGTAGACGCGCCCGATCTTGCCCTCCTTGCGGATCTCGATCTTCGACGCCACGGGGTGGATCGACGAGGTCGAGTTGTTGATGTAGCTGATCGACCCCGTCGGCGGCACGGCCTGGAGGTTCTGGTTGTAGATGCCGTACTTCTGCACGTCGGCCTTCAGCGCGCGCCAGTCCTCCTGCGTGGGGATGGTCACCTCGGCCTCGGAGAACAGCGTTCGGACCCGGTCGGTGGCCGGCTCCCACACCTGGTCGGTGTACTTGTCGAAGAACTCACCCGAGGCGTACTTCGACTCCGGGAACCCGGCGAACCAGGTCCCGCGCTCCCGCGCGATCGCGTTGGACGACCGGAGCGCGTGGTAGAGCACGGTGTAGAAGTAGATGTTGGTGAAGTCGACACCCTCCTCGGATCCGTAGTGGATCCGCTCACGCGCGAGGTAGCCGTGGAGGTTCATCTGCCCCAGGCCGATCGCGTGCGACTCCGAGTTGCCCCGCTCGATCGAGGGCACGGAGTCGATGTGGGTCTGGTCGGAGACCGCGGTCAGTCCCCGGATCGCCGTCTCGATGGTCCGACCGAAGTCCGGCGAGTCCATGGCCTTGGCGATGTTGAGCGAACCGAGGTTGCAGGAGATGTCCTTGCCCACCTCGGAGTAGCTCAGGTCCTCGTTGAACTCCGAGGCCGTGGAGACCTGGAGGATCTCCGAGCACAGGTTGGAGTGCGTGATCTTGCCGGCGATCGGGTTGGCCCGGTTCACGGTGTCCTCGTACATGATGTACGGGTAGCCGGACTCGAACTGCAGCTCGGCGACGGTCTGGAAGAAGTGCCGGGCGTTGATCTTGGTCTTCTTGATCCGGCTGTCCTCGACCATCTCGTGGTAGTGCTCCGAGATGTCGACGTCCGCGAAGGGCTTGCCGTAGATCCGCTCGACGTCGTACGGCGAGAACAGGTACATGTCGTCGTTGCGCTTGGCGAGCTCGAAGGTGATGTCCGGGATCACCACGCCCAGGGAGAGCGTCTTGATGCGGATCTTCTCGTCCGCGTTCTCACGCTTGGTGTCGAGGAACTTGAAGATGTCCGGGTGGTGCGCGTGCAGGTACACGGCGCCGGCACCCTGTCGGGCCCCGAGCTGGTTGGCGTAGGAGAACGAGTCTTCCAGCAGCTTCATCACGGGGATGACGCCCGAGGACTGGTTCTCGATGTGCTTGATGGGCGCGCCGTGCTCACGGAGGTTGGACAGCAGCAATGCCACGCCACCGCCGCGCTTCGACAGCTGCAGCGCGGAGTTGATGCTGCGGCCGATGGACTCCATGTTGTCCTCGATGCGCAGCAGGAAGCACGAGACGGGCTCCCCGCGCTGCTTCTTGCCGGAGTTGAGGAACGTGGGGGTGGCGGGCTGGAATCGACCGTCGATGATCTCGTCCACCAGCTGGCGGGCCAGCACCTGGTCGCCGGCGGCGAGGGTGAGCGCCACCATGCACACGCGGTCCTCGTAGCGCTCGAGGTAGCGCTTCCCGTCGAAGGTCTTGAGCGTGTACGAGGTGTAGTACTTGAACGCGCCGAGGAAGGTCGGGAAGCGGAACTTCTTGGCGTATGCGTGGTCGAACAGTTCGCGGACGAAGTTGCGCGCGTACTGGTCCAGCACCTCGCGCTCGTAGTAGTCCTTCTCGACCAGGTAGTCGAGCTTCTCGTCCAGGTTGTGGAAGAAGACCGTGTTCTGGTTGACGTGCTGGAGGAAGTACTCCCGCGCCGCCCGGCGGTCCGCGTCGAACTGGATCTTCCCGTCCGCGTCGTAGAGGTTGAGCATCGCGTTGAGGGCGTGGTAGTCGAGACGCTGACCGTCGCCCGCCTCTCCCGCGGTGATGCTCTCGGGGTTCACGGTTGGTGCTGCCAAAACTCTTCCAATCCCTCTCGGACGCGGATGACGTCCTCGTGTGTGCCCATCAACTCGAAGCGGTAGAGGTACGGGACCCCCACCTTCTTGGCGATCACGTCGCCGGAGCGACCGAAATCCCGTCCGAAGTTGGTGTTGCCGCCGGCGATGACTCCCCGGCAGAGACTTCTGTTGTGCGCGTTGTTGAGGAACGCGACCACCTGCCGCGGGACCGCGGCTCCGTTCTTGCCTGTGATCTCGAGGCTTCCCCCGTAGGTCGGAACGATCAGAACATACGGGTCCGACACCGTCGGGACGGGCTCGGTCCTCCGCACCGGAATACGCAGTGCGGGGAGACCGAGCCGGTCGACGAATCGTTTGGTGTTCTCGGAGATGTTGGAGAAGTAGACGATCCTCACCGGCTTCTCGGCCGGTATCGGAGCCGCCATCGCCGCCCCCTTGTCGAAGGAATCCTGGTGTTACCGCGCCGTCGGACTGCTCCTGCGCAGTCAGGCCGCCACGGAGGCGAGTGCCTTGATGCGGTCCGGGCGGAAGCCGGACCAGTGGTCGGAACCCGCGACCACGACGGGCGCCTGGAGGTACCCGAGCGCCATGACGTACTCCCGAGCCTCGTCGTCCATCGAGATGTCGATGATCTCGTACTCGATGCCCTGCTTGTCGAGCGCCTTGTAGGTGGCATTGCACTGGACGCAGGCGGGCTTGGTGTAGACGGTGACCATGTGTCTCAGGACCTCTTTCAGCACGGCGCCCGGACGGCGCGAGGGGCTCTTCTCGTAGCGGCCTCCCGGGCCCGGGCTCTCGCCCGGCCTGTGGATGACCGCGGTGTCTGTCGGGGGTCACGGTCCGAATCCCACGAGTGACATTCATTGGGGCCGCAACGCTTCTAGACACTACCCCTAGTGGCCAGCGAGTCAATCGACCACAACATTTTGGTCTTACATCGCTGGTATTCCCAGGTCGCGATCCCGCCTTGTGGACACCGTGGGCCCCCGGTGGGAACCCCGTCCCCGGACCGTCGAACCGGCGCCGCGCACACCTACGGTCGCACGCCGATCACCGCCCCGGAGCGGCGGGTCGGCATCCCACAGGACCTCCCCAGAGACCCCACAGATTGTCCCCACGCCCTCCACAAGTGAGCGGATGGTCGCCGCCGCGGGGCGCGCCGGAGAGGCCATGACGACGAGGGGACGACGACGAGGGCCCGCCGCCGGCGAACCGGTGGCGGGCCCTCGAGGGTGCGTGAGGACTCACGCGGACATGTCAGCCCTGGCGGGCCTTGAAACGGGGGTCCTTCTTGTTGATCACGTAGACCTTGCCGCGACGACGGACAACCTGGGCGCCCGGCTTGTTCTTCAGCGACCGAAGGGACTTGCGGACCTTCATCTGGCGCTCCTTAGGCTCTCGGGGCGGCCGCTATGGCCGCCGACACGACTGGGGATCACTGTGCGACACGCCCGTCCCGAAAGGTCGGATGTACGACACACAACTGGTCCATCGTAACGGACTGCCCGGCCAGAACTCCAACCGGCGACGGACGGCACCCCGCCCGCACCCCGGCCGCGCTCCGGGCACTCGCGGCCACCGGCGGAGATGTCACGCGGTCGTCACACGTGGTTCCTATGCTGACGCCATGACCGAGACCACGACAGATCGCGCTGCCGCCCTGCGCGCCACCATCATCGCCGAACTCGGCGTCCGTCCCGACATCGATCCCGCGGAGGAGGTCGGGTCGCGGGTCACGTTCCTGGTCGACTACCTCCGTTCGACCCCCGCCACGGGCTTCGTCCTGGGGATCAGCGGCGGGCAGGACTCCACCCTGACCGGCCGGCTCTGTCAGCTCGCCGCGGAGCGACTCCGGGACGAGGGGATGTCGCACGCCCGGTTCGTGGCGATGCGCCTGCCCTACGGCGAACAGGCCGACGAGGCCGACGCGCAGGCGGCCCTGGAGTTCATCCGTCCGGACGAGAGTCTCACGGTGGATGTCCGCCCCGCCTCCGACGCCGCCTCCGAGGCCGCCTCCGCCGCACTCACGGCTCTGCCCGACGAGGCGGGGCCGCTCCGTGACTTCGTCCGCGGCAACGTCAAGGCGCGTGAGCGGATGATCGCCCAGTACGCCGTGGCCGGGCAACTGAACCTCCTCGTCGTCGGCACCGACCACGCCGCCGAGGCGGTCACCGGCTTCTTCACCAAGTACGGCGACGGCGGGGTCGACCTGACCCCCCTGACCGGTCTCACCAAACGACAGGGCGCGGCACTGCTGCGCCACCTCGGCGCGCCGGACTCCACCTGGCGCAAGGTCCCCACCGCCGACCTCGAGGACGACCGGCCGGGCCTGCCCGACGAAGTCGCCCTCGGGGTGACGTACACCCAGATCGATGACTACCTCGAAGGCCGCGACGGCGTCCCGCCCGAGGCCTCCGCGCGCATCGAGCAGCTGTTCCTGGGCTCGCGCCACAAGCGCACGGTGCCCGCCACCCCGCTCGACACGTGGTGGCGCTGACCGGTCTGCGGGAACGAGTCGTCAGCGCAGCAACGTCCAGACCGTCTCGAGCGCCTCGGCTGTGCCGGGCACGTCGAAGGACTGCGTCGTGAAGACCGCCGCGGCCCGCCCGGTGCCGCGGTCGACGTAGCCGATCGTCCCCAGTCCCCCGGCCCAGCCGACCACGCTGCCCGGGCGGACCTCCACCTGGAACCCGAAGCCGCAGCCGGGCCCCAGGAAACCCTCCGCACTCGCCCGCTGCTGCGCGGTCAGATGGTCGGTGGTCATCAGACGGGCGCTCTCGCCGTCGAGCACCGGGCCACCGTCGACGAGCACCCCCAGAAGTTCCAGGTAGTCGCCCACCGTCGAGGCGAGCCCGCAGGCGAGGGACTCGAAGACCGGCGGTACCGCGAACCTGCCCGCGGTGTCCAGAGGCCGAATCCGGCCGTCGGGCCCGAGGCCGTACGAGGTGGGGAGCCGGGAGAGGTCCGCCGTGAACCCCGTGTCCTCCAGCCCCAGCGGCCCGGTGACGTGCTCGGCCAGCAACTCGGTCACGGACGAGCCGGTGGCGCGGGCGACCAGCACCCCGAGGACATCGCTGCTGGTGTGGTACCACCACGCCTGACCCGGCTGGCCCGCGAAGGGCAGCTCCGCCAGCCGCCGGAGATACTCGTCCGGCGCGACGGCCGGGGCGTACGGCCCCGGGGCGACCCCACGGTCGGACATCGCCTCCGACAACGCGGGGTTCTCCCCCACCCAGCCGGCACCCGCGGTCATGGTGAGCAGGTGCCGCAGTGTGACGGGCCGCTCGGCCGGGACCGTGCGGTCCAGCGGGGCGTCCGGCGTGGCCAGCACGCGAGGGTCCGCCAGCTCGGGCAAGAACGTGTCCACCGGGTCGTCGAGGGTCAGCACACCGCGTTCCACGAGACGCATCGCCAGGATCCCGCCGACCGGCTTGGTGTTGGACGACAATGGGAACACCGCGTCCTCCCCCAGCGCAGGTCCGCCCACGGTGCGGGCTCCGCCGGAGACGATCCTGGAGCGCCCGCTCTCGCGGACGCCGCAGACGTACCCGACCAGCCGACCGTGGTCGACGAGCGCGTCGAGCACGTCGACGACGTCCGTGATCTCCCCTGGCCCCGCCATACCCCCGACACTACGACCGCGGACCGCATGGCGGAAGACACCAAATGGCGAGATCCCGGGACATCGTTTCCGTTGTCCCGGGATCTCGTCCTCGGTGGAGCTAAGGGGACTCGAACCCCTGACCCCCACACTGCCAGTGTGGTGCGCTACCAGCTGCGCCATAGCCCCGTATCGATTTATCCGCCGCTCACCTCTCGGTGACCGGCCCGACCTAAGTTACACCACCACGGTTCGGGCCTCCAAATCGGACCCGGCCCCGCCGGGAAGGGCGAGGCCGGGCCACACATACGCACCCGGCACGAGCACCGGGCGGTTCTCCGGACGAGTTACGCGATGATGTCCTGGAGCCAGGCCGCGTTGCCGATGTCGACGACCTCGCCCTCGTAGGCGACAGTCGGGGTGGACACGCGATCGGTGATCTCGCGGATGCTCTGCTGGGCGTTGTCCGCACTGTCGGAGGCCTTGTCCATGCCGCCGTTGGACTCGACGTTGCCGATGCACTCGACCGAGTCCGCGTTCGCGCCGGCTGATTCCGCGATGTCCGCCAGCTCGCGGGCCGAGAGGTCGCCGCCGCCCTCCCCCGGCTGCTCGGCGAAGAACGCATTCTTGACGTCGAAGAACACGGGCAGGGAGTCCTTGGCCGCGACACACTGAATGGCCGCGAGCGCGCGCGTGGAGTACTCACCGGAGCCGGACTGGCCGTTGAGGAAGTTCAGGGTGTGGAACTCGACCTGCAGATCCCCGGCCTCGACGGCCTCGGAGATGGACTCACCGTACTGCGCCTCGAAGGAGCCACATGCGGGGCACATGTAGTCCTCCCAGATCTGGACGGTCGGCGCCTCGTCCGGGCCGACGACGACCACGCCGGCCTCGGTGATGTCGATCAGCTCGTCATTGGTCTCGCCGAACGTGATGGGGTTGGCCTCTCCGCCCCGCTGGGCCATCCAGACGACGCCACCGAGGACCACGACGGCGACCGCGATGAGCGCGACCACGGTGATGATCATCCCGTTGTTGGACTTGGTCTGGAGGACCTTGGTGTTCTTGTTGGGCTTGGCGTTCACGTGTACGCAGGCCTTTCTCTACTGGGAGACCGTCGACCTCTTCCGGGTGACCGGCACTACGCCAGAGGGTACCGAAGCGGTGGGAGCGACCCCGCGCGCGCACCGTCGATGCAAATGCACCACACCCCCGGTCGGCGTCGACCGGGGGTGTGGCCCGAATGGTGGAGCTGCCGGGAATTGAACCCGGGTCCTCCGCAGCATCGGCAGGGCTTCTCCGTGCGCAGTCCGCGTTGGCCTCTACTCGGATCTCACCCTCATGCGGACATGTCGGTGATGACGATCCCAGTCACTGTGTGATGTCCCGACCCACCCCGTGACCGGGTGAGCCGGTGATCTCTCTAGATGATGCCGGTGACCGGGGCGAGAGCGACCCCGGGCCGACAGACTACGGGCTCGCTATCAGGCAGCGAGGGCGTAGTCGCGCTGATTGGTATCGGCGCGTAATTGGTTGCCACGACGCTTACGGTGGTCTCTGGCCTGCACCGGCACGCTTCCCCTGCGTCAACTCACGTAGTCGAAACCAAGTCAGCCCCGTCAGGACCGCCGACTTCCGCCGACGGACTCCCCACCCTACCCCGGTGACGCGCCGCCCGCCAGAGTGATCCCGCTCTCCCCTCTCAGCCGAGCACCCGGTTCAGCCGAGCACCCCGTTCAGCCGAGTGCGAGCAGGGAGATCGCCACCCCCGCCAGGACGAGTCCGACCATCTGGACCGCACGCATCCGCTCCCCGCCGTGGGCGATCGCCAGCGCTACGGTGAAAGCGGGGTACAGCGCAGCGATCACACTGACCAGGGAGAGCATCCCCGCCTGCGAGGCGAAGTAGAAGGCACCGTTGGCGACGGCGTCGAACACGGCGATCACCACGCCGATCGCGATGAGACGCCGGGAGAAACGGAACGACTCACGGGCTGCGACCGCGGCGACCAGCAGCATCACCGTCGCCCCGATCCGCGAGGCCGCGACCGGCCACAGGCCCTGGCCCGGCGGCACCTGCGCCAACAACACGAAGAACGCGGCGAACGCCAGCCCGGAGAAGAGCGTGAGCACCAGGAGACGACGGGTGAGGCGCCCGTGCAGGGCGGACGAGCCGTCCCGGCTCTCCATGGAGACCAACACGGTCGCCACCAGCGCGAGCGCCATGCCCGCCCCCGCCGCGGGCGCGGGCCGCTCCCCCGCCGCCAGACCGAACGCCAGCGGAACCGCCGCCGCCAGGACCGCCGTGATCGGCGAGATCACACTCATCGGCCCGCGGGAGAGTGCCAGGTAGAACGACCACACCGCGACACCCGAGGCCAACCCGGAGGCCAGGCCCCACCCCAGACCGACCCAGGTCGGCGACCCACCGGCGACCAGGGCAGCGACGCCCACCAGCACGATCGACAGCGGATAGGAGACGCTGACCACGCGCAGCACGCGGGCGCGGCGGGAGGCCACACCGCCGAGGTAGTCGCTGATGCCGTACGCCACCGCCGAAGTCGACGCCAGCGCCACCGGCATCATGCCCGCATGCCCTTGATCTTCCTGCCGAGTTCACGCACGGCCTCACGCTCGGCGGTCCGGCGGGCGATGTCGTGGCGCTTGTCGTGCGCCTGCTTGCCCCGTGCGACGGCCAGCTCGACCTTCACCCGGCCACCCACGAAGTAGAGGGACAGCGGGACGAGGGTGGCGTTGCCGTCGCGCACCTTGCCCACGAGCGAGTCGATCTCGCGGCGGTGCAGCAGGAGCTTCCGGGCACGCTTCGGGGCGTGGTTGGTCCAGCTCCCGTGCGAGTACTCGGGGATGTGGAGTCCGCGGAGCCACACCTCGCCGTCGTCGACCGTCGCGAACGCGTCGACCAGCGAGGTCTTGCCCTCGCGCATGCTCTTGATCTCGGTCCCGACCAGCGCGATGCCGGCTTCGTGCGTCTCCAGGATCTGGAAGTCGTGCCGGGCCTTGCGGTTGCTCGCGACGATGCTCCCGTCGGAGCCGAGGGACGACGCGCCCTTCTTCTTGTTCTTCTTGGCCACGTCGCGTCACCTCCTGATTGCCGTGCCCTCGCCGCCGTTCCGCAGCCCCCAGAGTCTAGATGGAGGGCGCGTTCAGTGCCGAACCGTGAGCCTCAGGGTGATCCAGGCGGTGAGCGCGGAGACCACTGCGCCCGCCACGACCAGCCCCGGTGCGAGGAGGAGGATGTCGGGGGTGGTGATCCGCTCGACCAGGTTCGCGCGGTAGGCCTCCGCCAGCACCCTGTCGAGGAAGACGTTCTTGGCCACCAGCAGGCCACCCACCGCGAGGAGGGCGCCGGCCACCGCCGCGATCGCCGCCTCGAGGACGAACGGCAACTCCGTGTACCAGCGGCTCGCGCCCACCAGTCGCATGATCCCCAGGGCGGTCCGCCGGGTGAACGCCGCGATCTGCGTCATGTTGGCGATGAGCAGGACGGTCGCCAGCAGCTGGACGACCGCGATCGCGAAGGCCGCGTTGCGGACGCCGTCGAGGACGGAGAAGACCCGTTCGACGAGCTCGCCCTGCCCCTGGACGATCTCGATGCCGTCCACCTCCGCCAGGTCACGCGCCACCGCCTCGGCCCGCGTGGGGTCGGTCAATGTGAGGGTGAACCGCGAGCCGAGGGCGTCCGGCGAGGTCGACTCCACCAGCACCGGGTCTGTCGAGGAGAACAGGTCAACGAACTCGGCGTAGGTCTCCTCGGGATTCTTGTACTCCACCGACGCCACGCCCGGCGTCGTCTCGAGCCGCTGGAGGATCCGGCCGCATTCCGCCGCGCAGTCCGGATCCTCCAGCGAGATCGACCGGTCCACGTAGACGCGGAACTCGTTGAGGTAGTCGTACTTGCCCTGACTCGCGGACGCGGTCATGGCCACGAGCAGGCCCGCCCCCAGCATGCCCAGGGCCACCGCCGTGGTGATGATCATGGCCAACGTCATGGACAGGTTGCGGCGCAGTCCCTGCCCGACCTCGGAGGCGACGAACGTAGCGGCCATCAGCGGTCCACCCCGTAGGTTCCGCGGGCGTCGTCGCGGACGACCGAGCCGTCGACCAGTTCCACCACGCGGCGCCGCGAGCGGTCCACGATGTGCCTGTCGTGGGTCGCCATGAGCACGGTGGTCCCCGTCCTGTTGATCCGGTCGAGCAGGAGCATGATGTCCTCGCTGGTCTCGGGGTCGAGGTTGCCCGTCGGTTCGTCCGCGAGCAGGAGCACCGGGCGGTTGACGAACGCCCGCGCGATCGCGACCCGCTGCTGCTCCCCGCCGGAGAGTTCGTGAGGTCGGCGATCTGCCTTCCCGCCCAGCCCGACCATGTCCAGGGTCTCCGGCACCACCTTGTCGATGGTCCGGCGGGACTTGCCGATCACCTGCAGCGCGAACGCGACGTTCTCCGCGACCGTCTTGTTCTCCAGCAGACGGAAGTCCTGGAACACGCAGCCGAGAGAGCGTCGCAGCACGGGCACGTCGGAGCCCTTCATGCGCGTGAGGTCGTGGCCGGCCACGGTGAGGAGGCCCGAATCCGGGCGATCCTCGCGGAGAACGAGCCGCAGGAACGTGGACTTGCCCGATCCCGACGCACCGATGAGGAACGCGAACTCGCCGTCACCGATCTCCACGCTCACGTCGGACAGCGCCGGACGCGTCGAGGACGGGTACGACTTCGTCACACGGGAAGCAGTGATCACACCAATAGCCTAGCGCCACACAGGCCACAGTCATGCGGGAGTGAACATCATCGCGGGCGGCGGCCGCGGCGCGGCCACCCGGTGGCGCTACCCCTCGAGGGCGCCGCCGGGCACCGAGGTCTCCCCGGCGCCCGGGGCCTCCTGCTGCAACTGCGGTTGCGACTGCTGATCGGGCTGCTGCTGCGGCGACTGCTGTGGCTGTTGTTGCTGCGGGGACTGTTGATCGGCGCCACCGGGGAGCCCCTCGGCATCGGGACCCGTCGTCGCGGTCCCTCCCGTCACGGTGGTGCCGGTCGTGCGGGAGCCCGTTCCCGTGGGAGTCGGAGGCGAACTCGAGGTCGGGGCAGTGGTGTCGGTGGTCTGATCCGTTGGCGTGGACGACGGGTCGACCGGTTCGGCCGGTTCCGAGGTCCCGGTGGTGTCCCGCGCGGGCTGCGGTCCGAAAGCGACCACCGGCTCGTCGCGGACGAGCAGATACAGCACGCCTGCCAGGACGAACGCGCCGAGGAGGATCGCGGTCGTCCGGGACATCCTGAAGAACTCGCCGAGCAGTGCGACGATCCGGGGCTTCGGACTCCGCGAGGGAGCGTCCGGTGGTGGCGTCCCGCCCAACCCGAGCGGGTCGGGCCGGTCGAGGATCGGGTCGTCGTCGATCGCGGCGCCCTGCGGGGCGGTCTCGTCGGGTGGGGTCGTGCCATCGTCCCTGTGACGGGCCATCAGACGCTCCCCTCTCCGGTCTGCGGTCGCAGCATCCCGGCGCGGATGGCGGCCAGCGCCTCCGGCTCCAGGACGATCCCCTCCTGGCGGAAGCGGCGGAGGATGACGGCACGCATCCGACGGCCCACCTCCCACTGCATTCCCGGCTTGGTCCGGGCGAGCAGGCGGATGACGGTCTGCTCGAGCTTGATCGACTGCACACCCATGACCGACGGCTCGTCGAGCACGTACTCACCCACACGGTCGTCGTGGACGATGTCGCGACAGACCTCGGCGAGCACCTCGTGCGCCTTGTCCATGTCGGCGTTGTTGGGCACGGGGACGTCGATGATCGCACGAGCCCAGTCCTGGGATTGATTGATCGCGGTGACGATCTGACCGTTCGGGACGATGACCGCCTCGCCGTCCAGGGTGCGCAGCCGGGTGATGCGGAGCGTGACGTCCTCGATCGTCCCGGCGGCGACGCCGGTCGCGGTGGTGAGTTCGACGATGTCACCGTAGCCGTACTGACGCTCGGCCAGCACGAAGAAGCCCGCGAGGAAGTCCTGGACGATCTTCTGCGCGCCGAAACCCAGCGCGGCGCCCAGGACGGTGGCCGGCGCCACCAGCGTGACGAGGTTGACGCCGAACCGGAGCAGGATCTGGATGCCGAACAGGATGTACAGCATTCCCACCGCGACGTAGGAGACGACCTGGACGAGAGAGTGGAGGTGCTTGGACTCCTCCGACCACAACTCCTTGTCGGCGTTCCTCGCGTCGATCCGGCCGGTCCACATCCGGGCGACCTTGCCGATCGCCCGGGTCATCAGGGCGGCACCCAGGACGAGGAGGACGACCTCCAGTCCGTCGTTGCTCAGCCAGGCCAGGACTCCGCTGAAGTCTGTCCGGAAGGCCACTAGGCGTCCGCCCCCTCCCGCATGCGCCATCGGATGCCGGCCTCGATGAACCCGTCGATGTCACCGTCGAGGACCGCGGACGGGTTGTTGACCTCGTACTCGGTGCGCAGGTCCTTGACCATCTGGTACGGGTGCAGGACGTAGGACCGCATCTGGTTACCCCAGGAGGCGTTGCCACCCGCACCGAGCGCGTCCATGGCGGCCCGCTCCTCCTGACGCTTGCGCTCGAGCAGCTTGGCCTGCAGCACCTTCATGGCGGCGACCTTGTTCTGCAGCTGGGACTTCTCGTTCTGACAGGTCACGACGATCCCGGTCGGGACGTGGGTGAGGCGGACGGCCGAGTCGGTGGTGTTGACGGACTGGCCACCGGGACCGGAGGAGCGGTAGACGTCCACCCGGACCTCGTTCTCCGGGACCTCGATGGAGTCGACCGTCTCCACGACCGGCAGCACCTCGACCTCGGCGAAGGAGGTCTGGCGGCGGCCCTGGTTGTCGAACGGGGAGATCCGCACCAGCCGGTGCGCTCCCTGCTCCACGGACAGGGTCCCGTACATGTACGGGTCCTTGACCACGAAGGTGGCGGACTTGATCCCCGCCTCCTCCGCGTACGAGGTGTCGTACACCTCGACCTTGTGGCCGGCCTTCTCCGCCCACCGGATGTACATACGCATGAGCATCTCGGCGAAGTCCGCGGCGTCCACGCCGCCGGCGCCGGCACGGATGTTGACCACGGCGTCACGCTGGTCGTACTCGCCGCTGAGCATCGTCTTGACCTCCATGGCCTCGACGTCCTCGCGCAGGCTGGAGCGCTCGGCGTCCGCCTCCTCGACGGCGCCGCCGCCCTCCTCCTCCGCCAGCTCGTACATCAGTGGCAGGTCCTCGATCCGCTGCCGCAGATCACGGCAGCGGCGCAGGTCGGCCTGGATGTAGGACAGCTCGCTGGTGACCTTCTGCGCCCGGTCCTGGTCGTTCCACAGGTCCGGGTCGGCGGCCATCTGCTCGAGCTCGTCGACGCGGCGGGCGAGCTCCTCGATGTCGAGGACCTTCTCGACCGTGGTCAGGGTCGCGTCGAGGGCAGCGATGTCGGCAGAAACTTCAGGGTGCACGAGTCCCAACTCTACGCGGCCCGGGCGCCTTCCAGCGTTTGCCCACCCGCCCCCTCCCCGTGGCCTGCCACGCCTCCGATCGTCACCCCCCGGCGGTAGCGTCGGATGCCTCGGACCCGCTACCACTCGTGGTCAGCGAGCCGCGACGACCAAGCGGAGGAAGTGAACGTCCATGGACACCCGCCACCCGGGCCCCCTGCACGACGAGTCCACCGGGGGGATGACCGACGTCGATCTGGCCGCCCGCCTCGTCGTCGACGCCGGAAACCTCGCGCGGCGACTGCGCGAGGACGGGCTCGACGTCCGCCGCAAGACCTCCGTCTCCGACGTGGTCACCGAGGCCGACGACGCGGCCGAGCGACACATCACCGCACTCCTCGCCGAACACCGCCCGTCCGACGGCGTCCTCGGCGAGGAGGGCTCCCTCGTCACCGGCGACGGCGAACGGCGGTGGGTCGTGGACCCGGTGGACGGCACCTACAACTTCGTCTCCGGCTCCGACTACTGGTGCTCGGCCGTCGCGGTCACCGGTGGTGACGACTACCTGCTCGGGGCGGTCCACCGACCCGTCACCGGGGAGACGTTCGTCGGCGGCTCGGACGTACCGACGCGCCGCAACGGGGTGCCCGTCGCGCGCCTGGCCCCCGGGGACCTGGCCGCCGGCAGCCTCGCCACCTACCTGCACCCGCCGTTCTTCGACGATCCCCATCTCGCCGAGCCCTTCCACCGCGTGAGCCGCGGCGCGGCGACCATCCGGATGCTCGGGTCCGGGTCCGTGGACCTGGCCTCCGTCGCGTGTGGGATCCACACGGTGTGGTGCCAGCACTCCTGCCCCGAGTGGGACTGGCTCCCCGGCCGCGCACTCGTCGAGGGGGCGGGCGGGGTGTGCGCGACCGTCGAGGTGGGCGGCTACGACTGGTTCGTGGCCGGTCGCCCGGGTGCGGTCGAGCAGGCGGTCGACCTCCTGCGCGGCTGACACCGCCCGCCCACCGGCGGCAGGGACGTGTTCGAGGAAAGTGTGGCGCTCGGAACTTACTCCGAAGTAAGGTGTCGGGAACAGCACAGTCCACCGTCCGTCACGAGAACAGCTGGTGATGATGAGCAAGAACCCCACAGCCCCGTCCACGACCGGACGCGCGGAGACCTCGACACCGGGCAAGAACCCCGCACGCATCGACGCCATCGGTGCCGCCATGCGCGCGCTGACCACCATTACCGGGTCGGAGTTCGCCGAGCGCTTCGGACTGCGGCAGAAGGTCGACCGGGTCACCTACGAGGCCACCAAGACCGGTTTCAAGACCCTCGGTGCCGCGACCAAGTCGTTCAAGAAGGTCACCGGCGGCGGCGCACCCAAGCGCCTTCCCGACGCCGACTCCGAGGCCCGGCCCGACCTGTTCGACCTCACGCTCGACGAGGACCAGCAGATGATCTCGCAGACCGTGCGAGAGTTCGCCGCCGAGGTCATCCGGCCGGCCGCGCACGACGCCGACGCCGCCGCCGAGGCACCCGCGTCGCTGCTCGAGCGCTCGGCCGAGATCGGCGCCACCATGCTCAACGTGCCCGAGGAGTTCGAGGGCATCGCCTCCGAGCGCGGCGTGGTGACCAACTCGCTGGTCGCCGAGGCCCTGGCCTACGGCGACATGGGCCTGGCCCTGCCGATCCTGGCCCCCTCCGGCGTGGCCACGACCCTGACGCAGTTCGGCTCGGACACCCAACAGAAGTCGTACCTCCCGGCGTTCGCCTCCGAGCAGGTCCCCGCAGCCGCCGTCGTGGTCGCCGAGCCGCGGCCGCTCTTCGACCCGTTCCGGCTCGAGACCACCGCCACCCGGACCGCCGGCGGGTTCACGCTCAGCGGCGTCAAGTCGATGGTGCCCACGGCCGGCAGCGCGGAACTCTTCGTCGTCGCCGCCTCGCTCGACGGCGCGCCGACCTTCTTCGTCGTGGAGTCCGACACCGACGGGCTCGTGGTGGAGGCCGACCCGTCCATGGGCCTGCGCGCCGCAGGCCTCGGCCGACTCGTCCTCACCGACGTCTCCCTGCCCGCCGACGCCATCCTCGGCGGCCCCGACGTCTCGCCGGAGGACCGGTCCTCGGCCTACGCCGACGTCATCCGACTCTCGCGCCTGGGCTGGGCCTCCCTCGCCGTGGGCACCTCCCACGCCGTCCTGGACTACGTGACCCCCTACGTCAAGGAGCGCCAGGCGTTCGGCGAGCCCATCGCGCACCGACAGGCGGTCGCGTTCGCCGTGGCCGACATGGCCACCGAGCTCGACGGCATGCGCCTGGTCACCTGGCGCGGCGCCGCCCGCGCCGAGCAGGGACTGTCCTTCGCCCGCGAGGCCGCGCTGGCCCGCAAGATCGCCGCGGACAAGGGCATGAAGATCGGCCTCGACGGTGTCCAGCTGCTCGGTGGCCACGGGTTCACCAAGGAACACCCCGTCGAGCGGTGGTACCGCGACCTGCGCGCCGTGGGAGTGGCCGAGGGTGTGGTGGTCCTGTGACGTCCGCCCGCCCCGCCACCCTCCCGAACCGGACCAAGGACCTGAAGCGATGATCAATCTCGAACTCCCCAAGAAGCTGCAGGCGGGTGCGAACCAGGCCCGCCAGGTGGCCACGCAGATCTTCCGACCCGTCTCCCGCAAATACGACCTCGCCGAGCACGAGTACCCCGTCGAGCTGGACACCCTCAAGGCCATGATGGAGGCCATGGAGGACGCCGGTCAGGCCGCCTCCGGCGCCACCATGGGATCCGGCGGCGCCCCGAAGCGGGAAGGCGTGGCCAACGGCGGCAACATGAAGTCGCTGCTCAACATCATCGAGACCTGCTGGGGCGACGTCGGCCTCACGCTGTCGATCCCCCGCCAGGGCCTGGGCAACTCCGCGATCGCCGCCGTGGCGAACGACGAGCAGATGGAGAAGTTCGGCCGGGTGTGGGCCTCGATGGCCATCACCGAGCCCGACTTCGGGTCCGACTCGGCCGCCGTCTCGGCCACCGCGCGGCTGGACGGTGACGAGTACGTCATCAACGGCACGAAGATCTACGTCACCTCCGGCGCCCGCGCGGACCACATCGTGGTGTGGGCGACCCTGGACAAGAGCAAGGGCCGCGCGGCGATCAAGTCGTTCGTGGTGCCGCGGGAACACCCCGGCGTCACCGTGGACCGGCTCGAGCACAAGCTCGGCATCCGGGCCTCGGACACCGCGCAGATCACGTTCGACAACTGCCGGGTGCCCAAGGAGAACCTCCTGGGCGACCCCGAGATCCGCGTGGACAAGGGGTTCGCGGGGGCCATGCAGACGTTCGACAACACCCGTCCCCTGGTGGCCGGGATGGCCGTGGGCGTCGCACGCGCCGCGCTCGAGGAGATCCGCACCCTCCTCGAGGAGGCCGGCATGGAGATCGACTACGACCGGCCCGCCACCAGCCAGCCCGCCGCCGTGGCCAAGTACCTCGAGCTCGAGGCCGACTGGGAGGCCGCCTACCTGCTCACGCTGCGCGCGGCGTGGATGGCCGACAACAAGATGCCCAACACCAAGGAGGCATCGATGTGCAAGGCCAAGGCCGGGCGCACGGGTTCCGCCGTGACCCTGGGCGCGGTCGAGCTGGCCGGCAGCTACGGCTACTCCGAGCGCAGCTTCCTGGAGAAGTGGTCGCGCGACTCCAAGATCCTCGACATCTTCGAGGGCACCCAGCAGATCCAGCAGCTGGTGATCGCGCGACGGATCCTGGACCTGTCCAGCGCCGAGCTCAAGTGAGCTGACCCCGGCGCGATCACCGCTCTGAGCGGCGCCCCCGCGGACATCCGGTCCGCGGGGGC
>NZ_JAALDT010000007.1:0-1475 GCF_014144995.1 Dietzia sp. DQ11-71
GGCTCTTCGCATCTGAGCGTGGGTGAGGACGACACGCCGGTGAGGCGGTAGGGAGACGAGAGGGTCGAGGCCCTGAAGGATTGGAAGTACCACTACATCCGATCCTGAAAGGGCCTCGACCCATGTCTGAGCCTATCGGGTGCTGCCGGTCTGCCACCGGAACCGCACCTGCGCCCCGTTGTGTCCGCTGCGATCTTCTCGTCGGGCTCGACGACGTGTACGTCCTTGATGCGCGTCTGCGTGGCGAGCACCTGGAGGTGACCGTCGAATCCGAGCCGGGACCGGTCGGATGCCCGGACTGCGGCGCCGCCGGGGTGGGGCATGGACGGCAGGTGGTGCGTCTGGTCGACATCCCCGCGTTCGGCCGCCCCGTCACGATCATCTGGCGCAAACGCCGCTTCGTCTGCCCAGGCGGGGCGTGCGAACGTGTGACGTTCGTGGAGAACCTGCCTGGGCTTGCCTCGCCGCGGCATGCCACCACGGCCCGCGTCGTGGAGTGGGCAGTGGGACAGCTGCGCCGGGAGCACGCCACCGTCAGCGGACTGGCTCGTCAGCTCGGTACCGCGTGGCACACGGTGTGGACGCCGGTCAAGGCTGCATTGGAGGCGTTGGCCGATGATCCGGCCCGCTTCGACGGCGTCCGCACCCTCGGCGTCGATGAACACATCTGGCACCATGTCTCCCGGCGTAAGCGCGGCCCCAAGGAACTGACCGGGATGGTCGACCTCACCCGCGACGGGGACGGCAAAGTACAGGCCAGGCTGCTCGACCTCGTGCCAGGCCGCTCCGGGGTGGTGTTCGCAGACTGGCTCACCGCGCGGGGCAAGGGTTTCACCAGCGGCGTCGAGATCGCCGCGTTGGATCCGTTCCACGGCTACAAGCGAGCGATCGATGACGAACTCGAGGATGCCACCGCTGTTCTCGACGCTTTCCACGTGGTCAAGCTCGCCCTTGGCGCCGTGGACGAGGTCCGCCGGAGGTTGCAGCAGCAGATCTGCGGTCACCGCGGACGTAAAGGCGACCCGCTTTACGGGATCCGCACCATCATCCGCTGCGACCCCGACAGGCTCACCGAGCGCCAGTGGCGGCGGTTCGACGAGGCCCTGGCCGCCGACCCCCGACACGAGGAACTGTTCATCGCCTGGCAAGTCGCCCACGAACTCCGACAGGCCTACCACCACAAAGACCTGCCTGCCGGGCGCAGCGCTGCGGAGAAGGTACTCGCGACCTTGCCATCCTGCCCGATCCCGGAAATCGCCCGACTAGGACGAACGCTCCGCAAGTGGAAGGCCGCCTTCCTCGCGTACTGGACCACCGGCCGCTCCAACAACGGAGGAACCGAAGCGATCAATGGCCTCATCGAACTCCACCGGCGCCTGGCCCGCGGCTACCGCAACCGCGACAACTATCGCCTGCGGATGCTCCTCATCGCCGGCGGGCTACGGACCTGACCCCACGCTCAGATGCGAAGAGCC
>NZ_JAALDT010000080.1:0-4336 GCF_014144995.1 Dietzia sp. DQ11-71
CGCTCGGCGCCAGGCACTAAACATGTGCAACTCAGGGCGGAAGCAGACAGCACAGCCGGAGGCGAGCGGCTGCTCGAAATTGTTTCCCTCCCCGATCTGCCTAGCTCCTTCGGCGGAGCCGTCTCCAAATCAGCGGCCCTGTCAGGGGTGGCGACATGACCGCCACGGCCTCCACCGGTGGACAGTGCTACGACGGTGCACAGCGGATCCGTCATGTGTGCCTCTTTGGGCTGGAGTGGGTGCGGACCAAGCTACCCGCAACTCGAGGAGCATTCGACGAGCGATCAGTAAGTCGATTCGCAGGCTCCAAGAAGTGCTGGAGAGGTCACGACATGGCGACTGCTGCGCTTACGGCTTCGCGCCAATCCCTCAGCGGAGCTAGACCGACATCTTCCCATGCGGCGGAGGACAGTACGGAAAATGCGGGGCGCGGCGCTGGACGCGGAAACGCGTCGGTCGTGCACGCATGCACGCGGCCTGGATCTGCGCCGATCTCTTCGAACACGGCACGAGCGAGGTCGCACCACGACGCCTGACCACCGCCGGCAGCGTGCAGGGTCGAACCGACTCCCGCTCCCGAATCTGTCAGCTCGAGCAACCCAGCCGCAAGATCGTGAGCGAATGTCGGCGACCCAATTTGATCGTCCACCACTGAAATGGTGTCACGAGACGCCTCCAACGCGAGCATCGTGGTGACAAAATCGTTGCCGGCCAGCTCTAGCCTCTTGCGCGAGGGACCCGTGTACACCCACGCAGTCCGGACGATGGTCGCCTCCGGGCACACCGCGCGTACAGCAACCTCGGCCGCCAACTTGGTCCGGCCATATACCGATAGCGGAAAACAAGGATGATCCTCAGCCAAGGGCTTATCGAGGACAGCAGCCTCCCCAAACACGTAATCCGTCGACACCTGAATGAACCGAGACCCGACGCTGGTGGCAGCCCTCGCCAAGTTCTCAGCCCCTTGCCCATTAATTGCGGACGCCCGAGCTGGCTCTTCCTCTGCCAGGTCAACGGCAGTATGCGCTGCGCAGTTGACCACGTATTCGGGACGAAGCTCATTCACGACGGTCGACGTAGCGTCAACATCAGTCACGTCTAATTCGGCCGAAGACAGCGCATGCACGCGACTTTCGCCGAGCACTGAGAGCCAGCGTCCGACTTGCCCGGAGCCGCCAGCTACCAGAATCACTCTTCACGCTCCAGCAATTCGAGGAGGTACGCGCCGTACCCGGACTTGACCAGCGCTTCCGCACGCCGACGAAGGGCGTCGCTATCAAGAAACCCCATGCGCCAAGCAATTTCCTCGGGTGCCCCGATCTTAAGCCCCTGTCGTGCTTCGATCGTCCGGACGAAATTACCCGCGTCGAGCAGGGAGTCATGTGTCCCAGTGTCCAGCCACGCCGAGCCGCGGGGTAGCACTTCCACCTGTAGCTTCCCCTCAGCCAAGTAGTGCTTATTCACGTCGGTGATCTCGTACTCCCCGCGGGCAGACGGCTTCAGCCCGCCAGCGATCTCTACGACATCATTGTCATAGAAGTACAAACCGGGAACTGCGTAGTTCGACTTCGGGTCCGAGGGCTTCTCTTCGAGAGAAATTGCCCGCCCCTCGCGGTCGAACTCCACCACGCCATACGCTCGCGGCTCCGCCACCCAATATGCAAAGACAGCTCCACCTTCTATATCCGTATACCGTCGCAGTTGAGACCCCATCCTTGGCCCGTAAAATATATTGTCGCCGAGAACCAGTGCGACCTTATCGGTCCCGATGTGGTTAGCGCCGAGCACAAACGCCTGCGCCAAGCCGTCAGGCGAGGACTGCTCCTTATAGCTAATGCTCACTCCGAACTGCGAGCCATCGCCGAGAAGCCGTTGAAACCCGGGGAGGTCCTGAGGGGTAGAAATGACAAGGATGTCACGAATGCCGGCTAACATCAGCGTGCTGAGCGGGTAATAAATCATCGGCTTGTCGTATACGGGGACCATCTGCTTGCTGGTTCCCAACGTTATGGGGTGCAGACGAGTACCTGACCCGCCGGCAAGCACAATGCCCTTCATCGTGTCCGTCCTGTCATTTCTCAAGAGACCTTAGGTATCGAGTGACGTCCTCATAGCTTGGAAGCAATCCTGACTCCTGTACGACGGACAGGCTACGGGCGCCCGAATCTTTGGCAGATAGTTCATAGCGGAGTTCCTGCCCATTTCGACCAGTCGTCGGCCACTCGATTCCTATCTCCTCGTCGAAGGGATCGATACCGTGCTCGCGATCAGGGGCATACCCCGAACTACAGAGGTACACCACTGTAGATTCGTCTTCAAGCGAGAGAAAGGCGTGCCCGAGGCCCTCCGCTAAATAGATGCACTTCCGCTCGACGTCGTCCAAGAGGACGGACTCCCACTTTCCGAAGGTCGGCGATCCTACTCGAATATCGACAACCACGTCCAGGACTGCGCCCTTCGCACAAGTCACATACTTCGCCTGACCTGGCGGAACGTCGGCGAAGTGAATACCTCGGAGGACGCCAGCCGCCGAAATGCTCATATTGGCCTGCGCTAGCTCAAGTGGATGCCCCGTCGACGCGACGAAGGCATCATCTTTGAACCATTCGAGAAATGCACCTCTCTCGTCACCGAACTGCTTGGGCGTGTAAACGAATGCGCCCGGTATGGACAACTCAACGATCATTTAATGACCTCTTCTGACTGGGCGTACTTTCCCTCCACCGCCGCCTTCTGCGATTCCCACCACTGCCGATTCTCGGCATACCAATTGATCGTCGATTCGAGGCCTGTTCGAAAGTCCGTGTAAGTCGGCTCCCATCCCAACTCGCGACGCAGAACCGACGAGTCGATTGCATACCTCCTATCATGTCCGGGGCGATCAGTGACGTGGTCGTAGCCTTCGGGATCCTTACCCATTATCTCGAGAATAGTTCGCACCACCGTCCGGTTGTCAGCTTCCCCGTCAGCACCGATAAGGTATGTCCTCCCTAATTGACCCCGCTCTAGAATCGCCCATACAGCCGAGTTGTGGTCGTCGACATGAATCCAGTCGCGCACATTTAGCCCCTCACCGTAGAGCTTCGGACGTTCGCCTGACAGCACGTTAGTTATCTGGCGTGGGATGAACTTCTCAACATGTTGGAGCGGACCATAGTTATTTGAACAGTTCGAAATCGTAGCCTGCACTCCAAAGGAACGCACCCACGCCCGCACCAATAGATCAGATGACGCTTTTGTCGCCGAGTAGGGGCTAGAGGGGTTATAGGGCGTCTGTTCAGTGAACTTGGCGGGGTCGTCAAGTTCAAGATCGCCGTAGACCTCGTCGGTTGAAACGTGGTGGAGACGCACCCCCTGCTTCCTGCAGGCTTCTAGCACTACATATGTACCTATGATGTTTGACTGAATAAACGGCCAAGGACTCTTTAGAGAATTATCGTTGTGGGACTCGGCCGCGAAGTGGATAACAGCATCCGCTTCGCCCACTAGTGGGTTCACAACCTCAGGATCTGCAATATCTCCATGGATCAATCGGACGCCATGCAAATCGGCGATCGACGCACGGCTTGCGGCATACGTCAGAGAGTCGACCACCGTTACCTCAACATCAGGGCGGGATCGCCTAGTTAGATGGACAAAATTCGCGCCGATAAATCCGGCGCCGCCAGTTACCAACAGGTGCATGTGCCTAGGCTACTCAGCGCAAGACAAGATCGGGGTGGACCCCCGCTACATCTGGCTGAACCGCACTGGATCCATCTGAACCGCCCCAGGTTTCCCGCCGCTCCCTATGTGGGTTGCAGCTCTCGGCCCCGAGCAGCGTAGTAGCTCTGCTCGAACTCGATGGGCGGGACGTAGTCCAGGCTCGAGTGGAGCCGTTCATTGTTGTACCACTCGACCCACGCGGCGGTGGCGTACTCGACGTCGGAGATCGTCTTGTACGGCCCGTCGTGGAAGATCGACGAGCGGATGCACTCGGCCTTGTAGAGGCCGTTGATCGTCTCCATGAGCGCATTGTCGTACGCGTCGCCGACGCTGCCGATCGACGGGTCGATACCCTCTAACGCGAGGCGTTCAGTGAACGCTACAGATGTATATTGACTGCCCGCGTCCGAGTGGCTGACCAGCGACTTGGGTTCGATCGGGTGTCCCTCGCGATCGCGTTGCCACAGCGCCATCCGCAGTGGAGTCATGACCAGGTCCGTGGCCATGGTGGTGGCCGCGTTCCACGCCACGATGCGCTGGGCGAACACGTCGACGATGAACGCCACGTAGGTGAAGCCAGCCCAGTTCCGGACGTACGTATTATGCGCAGCTGCGCATAACACCTATTCGG
>NZ_JAALDT010000081.1:0-31072 GCF_014144995.1 Dietzia sp. DQ11-71
CCGCCAAACGAACCTGCGAAATCCCGCCAAACGAAGGTAAGAGTCACAGCAGCGATCGTTGGCGGCGTTCCGTCCCGCACGGGTGTACTCGACAAACCACATTGCTGCTAAGGAGTACTGGGGAGATCTACGAGCGTCGCCAGCGGTCAGTGGCGAGGATCAACCGGCTCTCCGAAAAAACAGAGACTGACAAGCCCCTCTGGCAACCGACGCGTCTCCGGTCCGCGCAGTCTGGCGACCAGGCGTCAGCCGAGCAGCCCCTCGGCCGCGATCCGCCAGTCCTCGACCGGCGGCGTCAGCACGTTCTCGCCGAGCACCTGCACCAGCACGGTCGAGGCCCCTGCGTCCAGGTGCTCCTGCACCCGCGCCCGCGTCGCCTCGACCCCGCGGGTGACCATCGCGTGCTTGAGCCGATCGCTGCCCCCGCGCACGTAGTCCGACTCGTCGAACCCCTGCCGGGTCCACGAGTTCCGATAGTTCGGCAGGCCCGTATAGACGTTGAGGTGATCGTGGGCCCGCGACCGCCACACCTCGTCGTCGTCGTCGACCCCCTCGGCCACCACCGCGGCGTGCTCCACGACCAGGGCCGGCCCGTCGTCGGCGGTCCCGCCGAGGATCTCGCGCGCCCGCGCGGTGTGCTCGGGCAGCGTCAGGTACGGGTGGGCGCCGGCGGTGCGATCGCGCGACAACTCGAGCATCCTGGGGCCGAGCGCGGCGAGCACGACCGGCGGCATCGTGTCCTCGCCCGCCGCCATGGGTTGAGTCCGGTCGAGCGCGTCGAGGTACTCACGCATCGCCGACAGCGGCCGCCCGTAGTGGTGACCACGGTGGCGCTCGACCAGCGGCGCGTGCGAGACGCCGAGGCCCAGGACGAACCGGCCCGGGTGCATGGCCTTGATCGTCCGGGCGGCCGCCCCCGCCGCCGAGGCGTCGCGGCCGTAGATGTTGGCGATGCCGGTGCCGATCGCCATCCGGCGCGTGGCGCCCAGGTACAGCTGCGCGGCGGTGAACGCTTCCCGGCCGACGGCCTCGCCGAACCACAGCGAGCCCCAGCCCTGGTCGTCGAGCTCACCGAGGACGTCGGGAATCGCCGCCGGCGTCAGTCCCTCCAGCGAGCCGGTCCACAGGCCGATCCGGCCGAGCTGCTCGCGACCTGCGGGGCGGTGGCGGGTTCGGTGGGATGCACTGTCCTGGAGGGCACTCATGTTCCCGAGTGTGCCCGACCCCGTCGTCGCCGGGCCGGCCATTCGCCGCAAACGGCCGCGGCCGTCGACCCGGTCGCGACACACTGAGCTGACACGTGTTGCAGCGACACGCGGCACACCCCCGGGCACCGAGGAGACGAGACGCCGATGTACGAGTGGTCCGAGACCGACCTGATGATCCGCGACGCCGTGCGCGGCTTCATCGCCAAGGAGATCCGCCCCCAGCTCGACGCCCTGGAGAGCGGTGAGATCCCGCCCTACCCGATCATCCGGAAGCTGTTCGCCGAGTTCGGCATCGATGCCATGGCCCGCGACGGGGTCGAGAAGATGCTGGCGAAGGAGCGGGCGCGCGAGACGGTCGGCGCGGCGGCCGGGACTGGGACCGCGGGCGGCGAGGCAGCGGGCGGCGGGGTTGCATCCGGTGACGCGCCGCGCGGCGACGGCGGGAGGGGGGACGACGACGAGGACGGCGATTCCGGCGGAGCCCCCGAGAACCGGGACTCCATGATGGCCGTGGTGACCAGTGAACTGGCCGGCGCGTGCATGGGGCTGGTCTCCGCGCTCGGCGTGAGCCTCGGGCTGGGCGCGACCACGATCATGTCCCGCGGGACGCTCGCGCAGAAGGAACGCTGGTTGCCCGGCATCGTGACCATGGAGAAGGTCGCGTCATGGGCGATCACCGAGCCGGACTCCGGTTCCGACGCCTTCGGCGGCATGCGCACCTACGTGCGGCGCGACGGCGAGGACTACATCCTCAACGGCCAGAAGACCTTCATCACCAACGGGCCGTACGCGGACGTGATGATCGTCTACGCCAAGCTCGACGAGGGGTCGGGTGGAGCGGGCAGCACGGGTCCGGCCACGGACGCCGACAAGCGCGACCGCAAGGTGCTGACGTTCGTACTGGACAAGGGCATGGAGGGCCTCACGCAGGGTGCTCCCTTCAAGAAGATGGGCCTGCACAGTTCCCCGACCGGGGAGCTGTTCTTCGACAACGTCCGCCTCGGCAGGGACCGGCTGCTCGGCGAGTCCGAGTCCGGTCGCGGGGGCGACGGCCGCGAGTCGGCGCGGTCGAGCTTCACCGCCGAGCGGATCGGGGTGGCCACCATGGCGCTGGGCATCATCGAAGAGTGCCACCGGCTGTGCGTCGACTACTCCCGCGAGCGCACCCTGTGGGGCCAGGAGATCGGGCGCTTCCAGCTGATCCAGCTCAAGCTGGCGAAGATGGAGGTCGCGCGGATGAACGTGCGCAACATGGTCTTCAACTCCATCGAGCGCGCCCGTGCCGGCAAGCCGCTCTCGCTCGCGGAGGCGTCGGCGATGAAGCTGTACTCGTCCGAGGCGGCCACCGAGGTGGCGCTGGAGGCCGTGCAGTTGTTCGGCGGCAACGGGTACATGGCCGAGTACCGGGTCGAACAGCTCGCCCGCGACGCCAAGTCGCTCATGATCTACGCGGGCAGCAACGAGATCCAGGTGACCCACATCGCGAAGGGGCTCCTCGCCCGGTGAACCGTGGTCCGGTTGCTCCTGCGTCCCGCTCTCGTACCGTCAGTACATGGCCACCGAGATGTTGCACACGTACATGCAGGACCACCACGCCGGTGCCGCCGCCGGGATCGACCTGTTCCGCCGCGTGGCCGAGGACCACGACGACCCGGAGACCAGGAAGGTCGTCTCCCGCATCGGCGACGAGACCGTGGACGACCTCAAGAGCCTCGAGGAGCTCATGACGCTGGCGGGGACGTCACCCTCGATCCTCAAGGACCTGCCCGCCAAGGCCGCCGAGAAGTTCGGCCAGCTCAAGCCCAACCGGCGGGCCGCCGAGCGCTCCCCGCTGAGCGATCTGGTCGAGCTCGAGGCGCTGACCCTCGCCGTGACGGGCAAGACGCTCGGCTTCAAGGCTCTGCTAGACATCGACGACCCCCGGCTTCCCCGGCCCACGCTGGAGAAGCTGGTCGAGCGTGCGGAGCAGCACGGACGCGAACTGGAGAAGCTCCGTCTGCGTTGCACGGACGCGCTGAAGAAGCAGTGACCAGGCGGGGCGGCCCGGGACTCCGTGCCGCCCCGCCCCCACCGCGCCGTCCCCCGCGATGACCTGGGCGGACGGGCTCATCACCGTCAACGCCGACCTCGGGTCGATGACGGAGATCGTCAGCGCCTACCGCGGCGCCGGCGGGCGGGGTCCACTCGCACTCCAGGTGCACATCTCGATCGCCGACACCCTCGGCCGGGCCCGCGACCTCGCACGGGCCAGTGGCAGAACAACTCCGTCGGCGCGCCCCTCGACGCGAACCTGGCCACCCCGGAGGAGCTCGACGTCGCCGGGCGGCACATCCCCGATGAGAAGCTCGCCGAAACGGTGATCGTCACCGACTCCGTCGACGAACTCGTCGTCCGACTGCGCGAGTTCGAGGAGCTCGGGTTCGAGCGGATCTACCTGCACCACGTCGCGCGGGACCAGTCGCCGTTCCTCGAGCTGGCCGAGCGCGACCTGCTCCCCGCGCTGCACGAGGCCGGGGCTGCCACCGGTTGTTAACGCGCAAGCCCCCGCCGAAACACCGCCGTCACACGCCGCTGCCAGAGCGGTAACTCGTACACAGCACCGTATACAGCATCGTATTCCCCCAGTTCAGAAGAGGATTTCCGATGCTGACCACCCCGCCCCGGAGCAACCCCACGTGGATCCACCGCCGCGCCGCTGACGAGATCGCCCGATCAGTGGACGATTCCCTGGCGCGTGCCGCGAACGGCGAGGACCTTCCGCTCGCGGGCCTGACGTTCGCGGTCAAGGACAACATCGACGTCGCCGGCGTTCCCACGACCGCCGGCTGCCCCTCCTTCGCCACCACTCCACCCCGGAACGCGACGGTGGTGCAGCGGTTGGTCGACGCCGGTGCGACGTTCGTCGGCAAGACGAACATGGACCAGTTCGCCACCGGCCTGGTCGGCACCCGTAGCCCGTACGGCGCGGTGCACGCCTCGGGGATGCCGGAACGCATCGCGGGCGGGTCGAGTTCGGGCTCGGCCGTGGTCGTGGCCGACGGCGAGGTCGACTTCGCACTCGGCACCGACACCGCCGGTTCCGGCCGCGTTCCCGCGGCCTTCAACGGGATCGTCGGCCTCAAACCCAGCCCCGGGCTCGTTCCCGCCACCGGCGTCGTGCCCGCGTGCGCCGATTTCGACTGCGTGAGCGTGTTCGCGCGAACGGTGCCCGAGGCCACCCGGGTGATGGCCGTCATCGCCGGGCCGGACGGCGCGGATCCGCGCTGCGGCCCCAGACGGGACGATGTCCCGCTGGCGGCCCCGTCGCGAGCAGTACTCGCCGTCCCGCGGGAACGGGACCTGTCCGCCCTGGGTGCGGAGTACCGCGAGGCCTTCGACCACGCGGTACGCGACCTGAAGCGGTCGGGCGTCGAGATCGTCACAGTGGACATCTCCCCGCTCCTGGACGCCGCGCGGCTGCTCTACGACAGCGCCCTTGTCGCCGAGCGCTATGCGGCCGTCGGGGACGCCGTGTCCCGGGGCTCGGAGGACCTGGACCCGACCGTCGCCGCCATCATCCTCGGTGGCCGTGACGCCGGCGCCGTGGAGTTCGTCGGGGACCTGGAATGTCTCGCCCACGCCGGAGCCCACGCTCGCCGCCTCATGACGGGCATCGACGGTCTGCTCCTGCCGACGACCACCGACCACCCCACCCTCGCGGAGGTCGCCGCGGCCCCGTTCGAGGTGAGCAGACGTCTGGGCACGTTCACCAACTTCTGCAACCTCCTGGACATGTGCGGTGTCGCCGTCCCGGGACGGTCGATCGGCCCGGGACGTTTCGGCGTGATGGTGCTGGCCCCCCGGGACCACGACCAGGTGGCCGCGGACCTCGCCGCCCGCGTCCACTCCACCCTGCTCGGCACCAGCGCTGCGGAGGACCGGGGGCCGGTTCCCGAGATCTGGCCCGGATCGGACACGAGGCTCGCGGTCTTCGGCGCCCACCTCCGTGGCCAGCCGCTGCACCACCAACTCGAGTCACTCGGGGCACGGTTCGTGGGCGACATCCGCACCTCCGCCGACTACAGACTGTTCTCCCTGCCGACGGTGCCCCCGAAGCCCGGCCTCGTCCCGGCCCGCCCGGAGGAGACGGGCCGGTCGATCAACGGTGAGCTGTACCGCCTCCCGCACTCCGCTCTCGGGCGCCTGCTCGCCGAGCTCCCGGCCCCGATGAGCCTGACCCGCGTTTCGCTCGACGGCGGTGAGTCGGTCGTCGGGTTCGGCTGCACGGCCGACGCCCTGGGCGGCGCCGAGGACATCACCGACCACACCGACTGGCGTCTCTACCTCGCCACCACCTCCACCACCCTCGACACCAGTAAGGACGACGCCCGATGCTGACCCCGTTTCGCCGAGTGCTCCTGGCGCTGGTCGCCGTGTTCTCGCTGTCCACGACCGCCTGCTCCACCATCGATTCCACGTTCACCACGCTCGGTAGCGAGAGCGACCTCGAGCGGGTCACCGTCGGCACCCTGCGGGGCCAACCACACCTGTTCGCGCCGTACTTCTATCAGCAGTTCGCTCCCGACCTGGCCATCGAGGTCGCCACGTTCGACTCCTCCCCCGACATCAAGAACGCTCTCGTCAGCGGGCAGATCGACTTCGGTGTGGTGGGCATTCCCGCTCTGCTCGCCGGCGCGGCGGCGGGCGAGGACCTGAGACTGCTGTCCGTCGCCGCGGACGGCGGGTCCGGGTTGGTCGGCACACCCGACATCCGCAGGGTCGAGGACCTCCGGGGCCGGACCGTCGGGTACCCGCGGGGATCGTCACAGGAGATCCTCCTGCGCCTGACGCTCGCCCGACACGGACTCGATGCCGACCGCGACGTCACCCTGGTCAATCTGCCCTTCTCCGACATGGCGACCTCGTTCGGCGGTGGTCGGATCGACGCCTTCCTCTCCGCGGAGCTCGGTCCGTCGACGGCCCGGCAGAACTCCGGGGCGGTGGAGATCGCCTCCCCGTACGACACGCCGGTCGGCAAGGTCAACATCGGCCTCGGGGTCACCCAACGGACCATCGACGCCGACCCGGACAAGGTCGGAAGGATCGCCGACGTCCACCGTCAGGTGGTCGAGTACATGGACGCCCACCGCACCGAGTGGCAGGACAGGGTGGTCGAGCAGTTCTCCCTCGACCCGGAGGTCACCGCCCTCGCCGTGGCCAACACATGGCCCAGATCAGAGATCGACGACGAGTTCCGCGCCCAGCTCGCCGCCCTCATCGAGCAGATGGTCCGCGTCGGCCACATCCCCTCGGCACCGGACGTCGATACGTTCGTCCACTCCGACTGACGCACCCCGATTCCCAGCCAGGCATTTCGACAAGGAGACCAGGACATGACCACTCTCGCTCCCCCGGCGATCGAGCGCCGGACCACCTCGACACCCCACGTCGTGCCCGCCACCGCCGTCAGGCGCGGCCGGGGCCGGACCCGCCGCATCCTGCTCGCCCTGCCGATCCCGCTCGCCATCCTCGCCCTGTGGTGGATCGCGGTCCGTCAGCAGTGGCAGCTGCCGTTCGGCATCGACATGCGGTTCCTCAGTGATCCCCTGACGGTGGCGCAGACCTGGATCGGGTTGGCGGTGGGAACCGGGTCCGATGCTCTGTCCGGTTCGCTGTGGCGGCACACGGCGGCGAGCGCGCTCCGGGTACTCAACGGGTTCCTGCTCGCCGCGGCCGTGGCGATCCCCCTCGGCATCCTCATGGGCCGCCTCCGTGTGATCCGCGAACTCCTCGATTCCACCATCGGCATCCTGCGCCCGATCCCCGTCACCGCATGGGCCCCGCTGAGTCTGCTGCTGATCGGGTACGGGGACCGATCCACCATCTTCCTGGTCTTCCTCGCCGCGTTCTTCCCCATCCTCCTCAACACCATCGCCGGCGCCCACGCCGTGCCGCCGCGCCTCCTCGAGGCCGCCCAGATGCTGGGCGTCGACCGCCTCCGGGTGCTGGTGGACGTGGTTCTCCCGTCGGCGATGCCCTCGATCACCTCGGGCCTGCGGGTCGCGCTCGGCCTGTCCTGGGTGGTCCTGGTGGTGGGCGAGACCGTCGGCATCACCACCGGCCTCGGGGCCCTGATCACCCAGGCCCGCGACATGAGCCGCACCGACGTGATCATCGCCGGGATGCTCACCATCGGCGTGGCCGGCCTCCTCTCGGACGCGCTGCTGCGCCGCGCGCTGTCCACGGTCACCCGGGGCCGCCCCGGGCTCACCTGACCTCCCCGGCCACGCCACCCGGTCGGGCGGCGACCCGCCCGCCGCTGCGACGCACCCCCCGTGCCACCCGCTCCCCGTCTCCCGAAAGGAACTCCCATGACCACCACACTCGAGTCCCGTCCCGTCCCCGCCTCGTCATCGACCACCTCGGCCCCCGGCGCCGCGATCTCCGTGCGAGGGGTGGAGATGCGATTCCCCGGCAAGGACTCCGACGTCCTCGCGCTCTCGGGCCTCGACCTCCACATCGAGGCGGGTCAGTTCGTCAGCATCGTCGGTGCCAGCAGCTGCGGGAAGTCGACCCTGCTTCGGCTCCTCGCCGGCTTCGAGACGGCCACCGACGGCGTCATCGAACTCGGTGGCGTCCCCGTCCGTGGCCCCGGTCCCGACCGTGGGGTCGTCTTCCAGGACTACGGGCTGTTCCCGTGGAGGACATCGATGGAGAACGTGGCGTACGGCCCCCGCCGCAACGGCATGTCGCGAAAGGAGGCCAGGGCGGTGGCCGGTGACGCGCTCGCGCTCGTCGGGTTGGAGACCGCGGCCGGCCGCTTCCCGGGTCAGTTGTCCGGTGGTATGCAGCAGCGCGTCGCGATCGCCCGGGCCCTCGCCAACCGGCCGAGCGTGCTCCTCATGGACGAGCCGTTCGGCGCATTGGACGCCATGACACGCAGCTCGCTGCAGGAGGAACTCACCCGCATCCACCGGGAGACCGGGACGACGACCGTGTTCATCACGCACAGCGTCGAGGAGGCGGTGAACCTCTCCGACAGGGTCATCGTGATGGCGGGGGGCGCCGGATCGGGCCTGTGCGGCCACGTGATCGCCGACATCGACATCGAACTCCCGCGCCCCCGAGACATCAACGCCACCGAGTTCAACAGGTACGAACGGGCCATCTCCGGCCTCATCCACGGGGACGAGTCGTGACCTCGCGGGGTGAGGCGGGCCTCTCGCAGTCCGCCCGTGCGCTGCACGGTCTCCGCGAGCTCGTGACGACGGGCCGCTTCGCGCCCGGGGAGAGACTGGTCGAGGGCCGCCTGTGCGACCAACTGGAGGTGTCCCGCACGCCGCTTCGCGAGGCGCTCATCAGGTTGGACGCCGACGGCCTGCTCGAGCGCCGGGATGACGGTTACTTTCTGGCCCGTTACGACCTCCCCGCTCTGCGGGACCTCTACGAGCTGCGGGTCCTGTTGGAACTCAGCGGGCTACGGCGAATCGCGGAGAACCCCGACCTACGCCCGGACCTCCGATCGCTGAGCGAGTTGCGCCGGGCCTGGTCGCCGCTCCTCTCCACACCCCCCACCCCGGGACCGGATCTGGTGGAGCGGGACGAGGCGTTCCACGTGAAACTCTCCTCGGCCTGCGGGAACGCGGCCGTGACCGACCAGCTCCGCGCCGTCAACGCCCGTATCCGCCCCATGAGGATGTACGACTACTCGACGGAGGAGCGGGTGCACGCGACGGTCTCCGAGCATCTGGAAGTACTCGACCGCGTCCTCGACGGTGACGTCACCACCGCGATCGACCTGCTGCGCGGCCACGTCGGATCCTCGCTCGCCGAGGTCGAGGACAAAGCTCGACGCTCGCTGACCAACCGTGCGCTCCACGCCGCCGGGTAGTCCCGTACCGGGCAGTCCGGTGCCGGGACGCCCCGAGCCGGGCCACCGGGTACGACGGCCACCCGCGGGGGCGGGGGCGTGCCCGGCCCGCCGCGTCAGCGCATCTCGCCGGCGCCCGCGTACGGGTGGAGGCTCGTCGTGGGACGCCCTTCCGCGAACCGGGCGTACCGACAGTCGGCCGGGTCGACGCCCGACATCGTCGTCGTCCCCTCCGTGAGCAACTCGGCGACCAGCCGACCGACCGCGGGCGCCATCTTGAACCCGTGACCGGAGAACCCCACCGCGAGGAACAGCCCCTCGATCGGCGACGGGCCGATGATCGGGTTGTAGTCCGGCGTCGTGTCATACGCCCCCACATAGCTGCCGGTGATCGACGGATCGGGCATGTCCGGCAGGCGGTGCATGAGCCGCTCGACGACCTTCTCCACGGTCGAGGAATCGGCCCTGTTGGCGTAGGCGTCGGGGTCGATGTACTGCGGCGCGGCGTGGTCCGAGTTGCCGGCCAGGATCTCCCCGTTCGGTTCGCGGCACAGGTACTGCAGGCCCACCAGGTCGGACAGCGTGGGGACCTGCCCGAGCGGTTCGCCCTGGTCCACCATCACGAGCTGGGCGCGCTGCGCACGGACCGGGATGTCGATCCCGACCGTGGCGCCGAGCTGCGGGGCCCACACGCCGGTCGCGAGGATCACGTGCTCGGCGTAGACCTCCGTGCCGTCGGCGAACTCCGCGCCCACGACCCGGTCCCCGCAACCGCGGAGGAGCGAGACCACGCGGGTGCTCTGACGGACGCGCACGCCGCGGGCACGCGCGGCGGCCGCGAACGCCATCCCCGTCATGTACGCCTCGCCCCTGCCGCCCCGCGGTTCCCACGCTGCGGCCGCGACGTCCTCGACGTTGAGCCCCGGCCACAGCTCCGCCATCCGGTCCGGGGTGATGAGTTCCGTCTCGATCCCCAGACTCTGCTGCATCGCCACGTTCGCCCGCAGCGGGGCCACGTTCTCGTCGCCGACGATCACGGCGTACCCGCACTGACGGAAGCCCATGTCGTCGCCGAGCAACTCGCCGGCGTTCTCGAACACCGGGATGCTGTGCCAGCTCAGCGCCGCCATGGTCGGCGACCCGTAGTGGCAGCGCACGATACCGCTGGACTTGCCGGTCATGCCGGAGCACAGCGTGTCCTTCTCGACCACGAGCACGTCCGTCTCACCGCGCTCGGTGAGGTTCCAGGCGATCGACAGGCCCTCCAGGCCGCCGCCGATGATGAGGTACTGCGCCGTCTCGGTCACGGGGGTTCTCCTTCTGTCGTGAGGGTGGTCGGTCGGCCGGGGTCGGTCGGGATCAGTCTGCGGCGAGCAGGTCGGCCAGGACGTCGGCCAGCGCCTCGGCGCCGCGCTCGGCGTCGGCGTCCTCGACGTGCTCGGCCGGCGAGTGCGAGACCCCCGAGGGATTGCGGACGAAGAGCATCGCGGTGGGCACGTGCGCGGCCAGGACACCGGCGTCGTGACCGGCACCGGTCGGCAGGATCGGCACCCCGGGCAGGTCGGCGCACAGTCGGTCACGCAGGACGGGATCGAAGTCGACCGACCCGCTCAGCGACTCCTGCACGACGGCGACCTCGCAACCCTCGAGCAGCGCCGCCGCCGACGCCGCCTCGGAGATCTCGTGGACGATCCGCGCGGTGACCGCGTCATCGGGATGGCGGACGTCGAGCCACAGGTCCACCCGGGAGGCGATCACGTTGGTCCCGCCGGGCGTGGGCACCAGACGCCCGACCGTGGCCCGTGCCCCCCGGTGCAGGCCCGCGATCCGGCGGACGTCGAGGACGGTCCGCGAGGCCGGGATCATGGGGTCGCGGCGGTCGGCGAGCACGGTGGTGCCCGCGTGGTTGCCCTGACCGGTGAAGGTCACCCGCCAGCGACCGTGACCGATGATCGACGAGGCGACGGCGACCGGGCTGCCCAGGTCGATCAGGCCCCGCCCCTGCTCGACGTGCAGTTCCACGAACCGACCGATCCTCCCCAGTGCCTCCTCGTCGCGACCCATGCGGGCAGGATCGAGTCCGTGCAGGGCGCACAACTCCCCGAACGTCGTGCCGTCGTCGTCGGTCAGGGCGGCGGCCACCGCCGGGTCCATGGCCCCGTTGAGCAGCAACGAGCCCAGACAGGCGCGGCCGAAACGCGAACCCTCCTCCTCCGGGAAGACGGTCAGTGCCAGCGCCCGGCGCGGATGGATGCCGCGGGCGGCCAGGTGGTCGACGGCCACGAGCGCGGAGGCCACCCCGAGCGGCCCGTCGAACGCCCCTCCCCCGGGCACGGAATCCAGGTGACTGCCGGTCACCACCGCGTCGGTGAGCGGATGCCCGGCCGGGTTCCACCAGGCCCAGATGATGCCGTTGCGGTCCGTCTCGCAGTCCAGCCCCCGGGCGGCGGCCTCGGCGAGGAACCACTCGCGCAGGTCCAGCTCGGGCGTGGAGAACACGGGCCGGCTGTACCCGCCGCGGGTGGGGTCGGTGCCGACGTCGCGGATCGCGGACATCAGCGAGGTGACGGTGGGAGCGGACGGGGCCGTCATGGCGAGATCCTCGGGATTCGGGGACGACGGGGCGTCCCGGTAACGGGCGGTGGGTGCGGGCAGGTGGGTGCGGGCGGTAGGTGCGGGCAGGTGGGTGCGGGAATGCAGCGGCCCGGGTGGGGTGGGAGAAGGCGCATCGGCGCGCGAGCGCCCGAGCAGTCAGCGGTGGACGCGACAGGCGGGCGGTCCGGGGGTCCGGATCAGCCCTCGACACCGTCCGGGTAGGCGGTCACCGAGAGGAATCGGATGGGCAGCTCGAGCATCGCCACCGGGCCGTGGACCCCCTCGCCGTCGAGAAGCAACGAGTCCCCGGGCCGGAGCCGGTACTCCGACTCGGCGTGGTGATAGATCATGTCGCCGGCCAGCATGTACAGCAGCTCGGTGCCCGGGTGCTGGAAACGGGGATGCGCCTCCGACTCGGCGGTCAGGGTGACCAGGACCGGCTCGATGCGCTTGTTCGGGCCCCGCAGCGCGCCGAGCAGCTCGTAGACGTGACCGGCCGCCGTGCCGCGGCCCACGATCGTGGCGCCCTGACCGTCGGCGGTGAACACCGCGTCCCGCCGGGTGTCCGCGCCACGCAGCAGCGAGGTGACAGGGACGTCGAGCCCCGAGGCGAGCTTCGCCAGCATGCTCAACGAGCACGAGGTCTGGGCGTTCTCGATCTTGGACAGCATCGCCTTGGAGATGCCGATCCGCTGCGCCATCTCCGCCACCCCAAGCCCCTCGGAGAGGCGGAGTCGGCGGACGTGGAACCCGATGATCCGCTCGAGATCGCCGCCGGTGGGGACGTCCACCGGCAGCTCGCGGGGGGCGGCCTGGTGGACGATCCTGCGCGCGGCCTCCGGCTCGGTCCCCATGGCGTCGACGATAGTCTCCGGCGCGGCGGCGACCTCCGGGGCGACGGTCATCTCACATGCCCCGCCCGGCCCGGCCGGGGATCCAGTCGGTCCCGGCGAGCGGCACCCGGGCCATCGCGGCGGCCTCCATCGTCAGCGCGACCAGGTCATCCGGCTCCAGGTGCGTGAGGTGGGACTTACCGCAGGCCCGGGCGATGGTCTGCGCCTCCATCGTGAGCACGTGCAGGTAGTTGGCCAGGCGCCTCCCCGCGGCGACCGGGTCCAGCCTGGCGGCCAGCTCCGGGTCCTGGGTGGAGATGCCTGCCGGGTCCCGCCCCTCCTGGAAGTCGTCGTAGAAGCCGGCCGCCGAGCCCAGCTCGCGGTACTCCTGCTCGTAGCGGGGGTCGTTGTCGCCCAGGGCGATGAGCGCGGCGGTCCCTATCGCGACCGCGTCCGCCCCGAGCGCCATCGCCTTGGCCACGTCCGCACCCGACCGGATCCCGCCGGAGACGATGAGCTGGACCTCGCGATGCAGGTCCATCTCCTGCAACGCCTGCACGGCCTGCGGGATCGCCGCGAGGGTGGGGATGCCGACGTGCTCGATGAACACGTCCTGGGTGGCGGCCGTGCCCCCCTGCATGCCGTCCACCACCACGACGTCGGCGCCGGCCTTCACCGCCAGCTTCACGTCGTAGTAGGTGCGGGTGGCGCCCACCTTGACGTAGATCGGCTTCTCCCACCCGGTGATCTCCCGCAGCTCGAGGATCTTGATGGCCAGATCGTCCGGCCCCGTCCAGTCCGGGTGCCGGCATGCCGAGCGCTGGTCGATGCCCCTGGGCAGGGTGCGCATCCGCGCGACCCGGTCGGAGATCTTCTGCCCGAGCAGCATCCCTCCCCCACCAGGTTTGGCCCCCTGTCCCAACACCACCTCGATCGCATCCGCCTTGCGCAGGTCGACCGGGTTCATGCCGTATCGCGACGGCAGGTACTGGTAGACGAGCTTCGAGCTCTGCCCGCGCTCCTCGGCCGTCATCCCCCCGTCGCCGGTGGTCGTGGAGGTCCCGGCGGCGCTGGCGCCCCGGCCGAGCGCCTCCTTCGCCTGCGCGGACAGGGCGCCGAAGCTCATGCCCGCGATCGTCACCGGGATGTCCAGATGGATGGGCTTCGAGGCGTGCCGGGCACCCAGGGTGATGTCGGTGTCGCAGCGCTCGCGGTAGCCCTCGAGCGGGTACCGGGACATCGATGCGCCGAGGAAGAGCAGGTCGTCGAAGTGGGGCAGTCGACGCTTGGCGCCCCAGCCGCGGATGTCGTAGATCCCGGTGTCGGCGGCTCGCTGGATCTCGTGGATGACCGCCCGCGGGAAGGTCGCGGATTCGCGCAGGGTCGGGTCGTCGGCGCCCGGCGGCCGCATGGCGGTGGTGGCGTATCGGGTCGGTCCGTCGAAGGGCATGGTGGACTCCTCTGGTGCGGGTCGCCGGGGGCGAGCGGATGGGGTGGTTCAGTACGCCGAGGCGTTGTCGACGTCGAAGTTGTAGAGCGTGCGGGCGGACCCGTACCGGCGGAACCCGGCTGTCGGAGCGTCGGCGTACCCCGCACGGTCGAGTAGGTCGGTGAGCTCGTCGTGGTGCTCTGACCGCATCGGTTTCTCCACGCAGTCGGCGCCGAGAGAGGTGACCGACCCCCGGACGTAGATGTGGACCTCGTAGAGCGAGTCCCCCAGGGCGTCCCCGGCGTCACCGAGCACGACCAGCCGACCGGCCTGACCCATGAAGCAGCTCATGTGCCCGATCGACCCGCCCACGACGATGTCGACGCCCTTCATCGAGATGCCGCACCGGGCGCCGGCATCACCGGTGATCACGAGCAGGCCGCCGTGCGCGGTGGCGCCGGCCGACTGGGAGGCCGAACCGTGGACGCGGACCGTCCCGGACATCATGTTCTCCGCGACGCCGACGCCCACGTTGCCGTTGACGGTCACGTGGGCGCCGTCGTTCATCCCGGCCGTGTAATACCCGGTCGGACCGTCGATGATCACCTCGTCGGGTCTGTCGAGGCCGACGGCCAGGGCGTGCGCCCCCCTCGGGTCCGTGACGAGGAACCGGCCGGTCCCGTCGGACTCCTGCAGCATCCGGTTGACCTCGCGCAGGGAGGCATCGTGCAGGTTGATCACGCGGGATGCGGTCGTGGGCTCGGCCGCGGAGGTCTGGTCGGGGGTGAGGTCCTGATCGGCGATGACGGTCATGGTGGGTCCTTCGGGTGCGGGGCTGGGGCGGTGACGGGGTCCGACTGTCGGCGGTGCGCGCTCAGCGGTGCCAGTGGTAGATGCGGCCGGGTTCGGGCTCGTAGAGGCGGGCGCTCTCGATACCCGGCAGGTGCGCCATCGCCCGGTATTCCGACGCCATCGCCACGTACTGGTCGGTCTCGGCGATCACCGCGGGTTTGCAGGCGATGGGGTCGCGCACCACGGCGAAGTCGTCCGCGGTGGAGACCAGCAGCGTGTAGAAGCCGTCCAGCACTCCGGCCATCTCCTCGAGCGCCTGGTCGATGCCGGCGCCCTGCGCGATCTGGGCGGCGACGAACCGGGCGGCGACCTCGGTGTCGTTGAGCGTGTCGCAGCGGATGTCGCGTCGGGCGAGCTGCCGTCGGACCGAGGCGTGGTTGGAGAAGGACCCGTTGTGGACGATGCACTGGTCCGGTCCGACGGAGAAGGGGTGCGACCCGGCGGGCGTCACCGCCGACTCGGTGGCCATCCGGGTGTGGCCGACCCCCTGCCAGCCGCTGGCTCCGGCCAGGCCGAAACCGGCGGCCAGGTCGAGCGGCAGGCCGGTCCCCTTGAGCACGGCCAGCTCGCGACCCATTCCCACCAGGACCACCTCGGGGGCGGCGGTGCGGACGGCGGCCGCCAGCGAGTCGACGTCGGTGACGGCACTGAGCAATGTGGTGGCGCCGAGTTCCTGTCCGTCGACCGGGCGGCCGAGTTCGGCGCCCACGCGCTGGGTGAGAGCGTCGACGCCGACGCCGTCGGCAAGCACGGTGACCGTCGCGGATCCGGCCGGGGTCCAGTCCCGGTTGCCGTACACGGCGACCCCTGCGGAGTCGGGGCCCCGGTCGGTCATCTCGCCGAGCATGGTGGTGAGCAGTTCGCCGAGCCGGGGCTCGAGGCCGGGGTCGCGGAGGTGGAGTCCGACGATGCCGCACATGGATTCTCCTGAGGTGTAGTGAGAGCGGGTGGGTGGGTGACGCAGGGTCGTCGGCGGCTCACAACGCCGTGAGGTACTCGTCGATCTCCCACTGGGTGACGGTGTTGTGCCAGGCGGTGAACTCGTCGCGCTTGAGGCCGGCGTAGTAGTCCGCGACGCCGTCTCCACAGGTGTCGAGGGCCGCGCGCACGACGTCGTCGGCGACCATCGCCTCCACGGCGTGCAGGAGCGTCGGTGGCAGGGTGTGGGTGGCGTCGGTGACGGCGGCGGGCGGTCCCGGGTCGAGGTCGCGTCGGATGCCGTCGAGTCCGGCCGCGAGCTGGACCGCCATCGCGAGGTAGGGGTTCGCGGATCCGTCACCGCCGCGCAGTTCGACCCGGTTCGCGTCGGGGACGCGGAGGTAGTGGGTCCGGTCGTTGCCGCCGTAGGTCGCATCGGTCGGCGACCAGGTCGCACCGGAGGTCGTGGTGCGTGCACCGATGCGCTTGTAGGAGTTGATCGTCGGACACAGGACCGCGTGCATACCGGAGGCGTGGGTGAGGATGCCGCCGATGAAGGCGTAGGCGGTGGGCGAGAGCCCCAGCCCGTACCGGTCCGGGCCCTCGGAGGGGAACACCGCGTCGCCCCCGCGCCAGAGTGACATGTGCAGGTGCATCCCCGAGCCGGTCCGGTCGGAGAACGGCTTGGGCATGAAGGTGGCGATCATGTCCCGTTGTTCGGCCAGCATCGAGATGATGTAGCGCAGTGTCATGACCCGGTCGGCGGTGACCATGGCCTCGTCGTAGGCGAAATTCTGCTCGAACTGCCCGTTGCCGTCCTCGTGGTCGTTGGCGTAGTTGGACCACCCGAGGGTGTTCATCGCCTCCGAGACCCCGGCGAGGTGCTCGTACATGCGGGTGACGCCGCGTGCGTCGTAGCAGGGGTGGGACTCGTCGTCCTTCGGGTCGGCGGTGCGCAGCGTGCCGTCGGCGTTCCGGCGGACCAGGAAGTACTCGACCTCGGCGCCCACCTTGAGCTCGAGGCCGTTGGTGGCGGCGTCGGCGAGCACCCGGCCGAGGATGACGCGTGGCGCGAAGCGCCACGGTCGCCCGCCCACCCAGGGGTCACAGTGCACGAGGGCCAACCCGGGTTTGATGAAGTCCAACGAGGTGAAGGACCGCGCGTCGGGGACGACGACGAGGTCGGGGTCTTCCGGTTGTTGGCCCATCGCGTCGGCCGCGTAACCGGCGAAGCCGAGCTCTCCGGCTTCGAGTTGGTCGACGGCCGAGGCCGGCACGAGCTTGGCGCAGGGTTTGCCACGGAGGTTGGTGAAGACGGCGAGGACGAATCGCGTCCCGGTCTCGGCAACGACCCTGGCGAGGGGGCCCGGCCCCTGGTCGGCCCCCGTCCTGATCGGCGCGACCGGAGGGTGGACGGCCGAGCCGTTCCGGGAAGCGGCGACCCCGACGGTGGGATCTGCGGTCACTGTCATGGGCCCTCCTGGGCTTGTTTCTGCGTGGTGTTCATAACCTACTGAGCGGAAACCCCGTGGTGGTTACCGCCGTGTTACGGCTTCGCGGAGCATCGCGTCCGGCGCTCACCTGCGGCGAAGGGACGAACCGCTGTAGCGGGGTGTTCCTCCGCCGAATCCGGTAACCAGATGGAAACCATCGCGATACGCGGCGGTGAGCACCACGGGATCACACTGTGAAACGTTCGTTTATCCCGACAGCCGCCACCGGTGGCCTGCAGAGAAAAGAGAGACAGATGGACGTAGCCATCGCGGCGGCGGACACCGCCTGGGTGCTCGCGGCCATGGTCGCAGTGGCGCTGATGGTGCCCGGTCTCGCCCTGTTCTACGGCGGCATGGTCAGCATCCGCAGCACGCTCAACATGATGATGATGACGATCGGTGCGGTCGCGGTGATGGCCGTGCTGTGGGTCGTCGTCGGGTACTCCCTCACCTTCGGCAACTCGCTCGGCGGGCTCGGGCTCCTCGGGGACCCCCTGGAGTACCTGGGGCTGAGGGGGATCATGGCCGAGCCTGAGACACCGGGACTTCCGCCCGCCCTGTTCGCCGGATTCCTCCTGCTGTTCGCGGGCATCACGGTCGCACTGGTGGCCGGCGGCGTCGCCGACCGGATGAAGTTCTCCACCTGGCTGGTCTTCGCCCTGGTGTGGCCTCTGCTCGTCTTCTTCCCCGTCGCCCACTGGGTGTTCGCGTTCGATTCCGAGGACGGCTCGGTCGTGGGCGGGTGGATCGCCAACGGCCTGGGCGCGATCGATCTCGCCGGCGGTACCGCCATCCACATCAACGCCGGCATCGCCACACTCGCCCTGGTCCTCGTACTGGGGCGCCGCGCCGGGTTCCCCACGGTGAGCCGGCCGCACAGTGTCCCCCTGACCTTCCTCGGCGCCGGGATGCTGTTCGCGGGCTGGATCGGCTTCAACGCCGGCTCGGCGGTCGCCGCGGGCAACACGGCCGGCGTCGCCGCCCTGAACACCGTCGTCGCCGCCCTGTGCGGGGCCCTGGCGTGGATGATCACCGAACAGGTCCGGGCCAAGCACCCCACCACCCTGGGTGTCGCGTCCGGGCTGGTCGCCGGCATGGTCGGCATCACCCCGGCCGCCTCGTCGGTGAGCCCGCTCGGCGCCATCGCGATCGGCCTGATCTGCGGCGTGGTGTGCCACTACGCGGTGGGCCTGAAGTTCCGCCTGGGATACGACGACTCCCTCGACGTGGCCGGGCTGCACCTCGTCGCCGGCGTCATCGGCACGATGCTCATCGGCGTCATCGCCGATCCCGCCTCGCCCGTCGGTGAGGCCGGGTTGCTGTACGGCGGCGGGTTCGGGCAGCTCGGGGCGCAGACCCTCGCCACGGTGGCCGTGGTCGCCTACTCGTTCCTGGTCACGCTGCTCATCGCGGTCGTCCTCGACAAGACGATAGGGCTGCGCGTCACCGAGGAGGCAGAGCTCGAGGGCCTCGACAAGGCCTACCACCGCGAGATGGCGTACTTCCAGGACGGTCTCGGGACGGCCGCGGCCGTGGAGGACTCACCGGAGGAGGTGGCGAACACGACGAAGAACTGACGCCTCACGCGACTGCATGACCCCGGGGTCTGCCGCCGGTTCGATCCGACTCGGCTGCGGGCCCCGGGGTTCGGCGTGTCCCGGTTCGTCGTGTCCCGGTTCGTCGTGCCCCGGGTTCGTCGTGCCCGACGGCGGGTCAGACGTTCCGGATCGCGATCGACCGGGTGTTGAGGTAGCACTCCATGGCCTCGGGACCGCCCTCGGAGCCGTAGCCCGAGTCCTTCACCCCGCCGAACGGCAGCTCGGCGGACGGCATCGACGGCATGTTGACCCACAGCATCCCCACCTCGACCCTGCGGGTGAGGAGGTCCGCGTTCGCGAGCGACCCGGTGAACGCGTAACCGGCCAACCCGTAGGGCAGGCGGTTGGCCTCGGCGATCGCCTCGTCGAGGTGATCGAACCCCCGGATGGCGGCGACGGGCCCGAACGGCTCGTCGTTGAACAACCGCGCCTCGGTCGGCACCTCGTTGAACACGGTGGGAGCCCAGTAGTTGCCCGCGTCGCCGATCCGGTGACCGCCGGTGAGGACCTCCGCACCCCGGTCGACGGCGTCGGAGTGGAACTCACTCATCGCCGCGAGTCGACGATCGTTGGCGAGGGGACCCATGGTGGTGCCGTCCTCGAGTCCGCTGCCGACCCGGATCTGCCCGGCGTGCCGGGCCAGTTCGCGGGCGAACTCGTCGCGGATGCCGTTCTGCACCAGGAACCGCGTCGGGGAGATGCACACCTGACCGGCGTTGCGGAACGTCATGGGGCCCATGGCGTCGAGGACCAGCCGGAGGTCGGCGTCGTCGCAGACGATGACCGGCGCGTGGCCGCCGAGCTCCATCGAGCTGCGCTTCATGTGCTGTCCCGCCATCGCGGCCAACTGCTTGCCGACGGCCGTCGAGCCGGTGAACGTGATCTTCCGGATCACGGGGTGCGGGATGAGATACCCGGAGATCTCGGCAGGGTCCCCGTAGACCAGACCCAACACCCCGGCCGGCAGGCCCGCATCGGCGAAGGCCCGGATGAGCTCGGCGGGACTGGCCGGGGTCTCCTCCGGCGCCTTGACGATCAGGGAACACCCCGCCGCCAGCCCGGCCGCGATCTTGCGGACCACCTGGTTGACGGGGAAGTTCCAGGGCGTGAACGCCGCCACCGGGCCGACCGGGTCCTTCACCACCATCTGGCGGATCGTGAGGTCGCTGCGGTGGGGTACGAGCCTGCCATAGACGCGGAGTCCCTCATCGGCGAACCAGTCGACGATGGTGGCCGCCGCGAGGATCTCGCCCTTCGCCTCCCGCAGCGGTTTGCCCTGCTCCAGCGTCATCATGCGGGCGACGGAATCGGCCCGTTCCCGCAACAGCTGCGCCGCCGCGCGCATGATCGAGCCGCGCTTGGCCGGGGTCGTGTCCCGCCACACGGCGAAGCCCCGGTCGGCGGCGTCGAGGGCGCGGTCCAGGTCCGCGGTGGAGGCGTGGGCGACCGTGCCGATCACTTGCCCGTCGGCCGGGTTGCGCACGTCGATGGTGCGGCCGTCGGCGGAGTCGGTCCACTGGTCGTCGATGAACAGGCGGGTGTCCGGATAGGCGCTGGTGGGTGCGTGGCTCATGCCTCACTTCTACCCGCCCCGCCCGCAGGGGCGCCGTCGTATCCACCACCGGGGCCCCGCCGCCCGACGGCCGCCACGCGGACGACAGACGACCACATCCGCTACTCCCCCTCGGGATCCGCTACTCCAATCGGAATAGCGGATCCGTAGGGCGGGTAGCGGATGTGGTCGAACGGTCGAACGGGCGGTTCGGCGCGTCAGGCCCTGGCGCCCTGCTGATCCTTGACCGCGGCCAGGATGTCGTCGACGCGGTCCTTGGCGTCGCCGAACAGCATCTGGGTGTTGTCGCGGAAGAACAGCGGGTTCTGGACGCCGGCGTAACCGGCGGCCATCGACCGCTTGAACACGATGACGTTCTCGGCCTCCCAGACGTGGAGCACGGGCATACCCGCGATCGGGCTACCCGGGTCCTCGGCGGCATCCGGGTTCACGGTGTCGTTGGCACCGATGACCAGCACCACGTCGGTGTCCGCGAAGTCGTCGTTGATCTCGTCGAGCTCGAGCACGATGTCGTAGGGGACCTTGGCCTCGGCCAACAGGACGTTCATGTGGCCGGGCAGGCGACCGGCGACCGGGTGGACGGCGAAGCGCACGTCGACGCCACGCTCACGCAGGGTGCGGGTGAGGTCGGCGACCGGGTACTGCGCCTGCGCCACGGCCATGCCGTAACCGGGGGCGATGATCACCCTCGAGGCATCCGCCAGCATCTCGGCCGCACCGGCGACATCGATCTCGGTGTGCTCGCCGTGGTCCTTGCCCTCGCCCGATGAGGCCTCGATACCGAAGCCGCCCATGATGACGGAGAAGAACGAGCGGTTCATCGCCTTGCACATGATGTAGGACAGGTACGCGCCCGAGGAGCCGACCAGCGCGCCGGTCACGATGAGCAGATCGTTGCCCAACAGGAAGCCGGTGGCCGCGGCGGCCCAGCCGGAGTACGAGTTGAGCATCGACACCACGACCGGCATGTCGCCGCCACCGATGCTGGCGACCAGGTGCCAGCCCAGGGCCAGCGCCAGGGCGGTGACCACGATGAGCATCCACAGCGCGGGGGAGATGACGAACCACACGGTCAGCGCGACGAACGCCACGAGGATGCCGAGGTTGATGAGGTTCTTGCCCGGCAGCACCAGCGGTGCGGACTTCATCTTCCCCGACAGCTTGAGGTAGGCGACGATCGAACCGGTGAAGGTGACGGCGCCGATGAACACGCCGATGAACACCTCGGCGTGGTGGATGCCGAGCAGCGAACCGGTGAGCTCACCGTGCAGCTCGGGCTCCAGGTAGCCGTTCCACCCGACCAGCACGGCGGCCAGGCCGACGAACGAGTGCAGCAGGGCGATGAGTTCGGGCATCTCGGTCATCTGCACGCTGCGCGCGCGCATCAGGCCGATGACGGCGCCGATGGCGACGGCCACGACCATCAACACGATGCCGATGGTGGCGGGCTGGTGGTCGATGACCAGCGCGACGGTGGCGACCAGGGCCAGCGCCATGCCGGCGATGCCGAAGGTCAGGCCCCGGCGGGCGGTCTCGTGCTTGGACAGCCCGGCGAGCGACAGGATGAACAGCAGTGCGGCGACCAGGTAGGCCGCATTGGCGGCGGTCTCAACAGACATCTGCTCAGGCTCCCTTCGAGAACATGCCGAGCATGCGACGCGTCACGGCGAAACCGCCGAAGACGTTGATGGACGCGACGAGGATCGCGATGGCGGCGAGCGCCAGGCCGAGGGTGTTGTCGATCCCGACCTGCAGCAACGCACCCACGACGATCACTCCGGATATCGCGTTGGTCACGGACATCAACGGGGTGTGCAGCGCGTGGTGCACGTTGCCGATGACGTAGTAGCCGATCACGATCGCCAGCACGAACACCGTGATGTGGCGCGGGATGTCCCCCGGCGCGACCGCGGTGAGCAGCAGCAGCAACGCCATGCCGGCGGCGATCAGGCCGAGCTTCGCGCCGGCCGACATCTTCTTCTTCTCAGGCTTGGGCTCGACCGGTTCGGGGGCAGCGGCCGCCGCGGGGGCGGCACTGACCTGCACCGGCGGGGGCGGCCACATGATCTCGCCGCCCCGTGTCACCGTCACTCCGCGCTGGACCACGTCGTCCATGTCCAGCGCCCACGCGCCGTCCTTGCCCGGCGTGACCAGCTTGGTCAGGTTGACCAGGTTGGTGCCGTACAGCTGCGAAGCCTGCGCGGGCAGCCGCCCGGCCAGGTCGGTGTAACCGATGATCGTGACACCGCCCTCGGTGACGACGACCTCGTCGGCCACACTGCCCTCGACGTTGCCGCCCTGCGCGGCCGCCATGTCGACGATGACCGAGCCGCGCTTCATCGTCGCGATGTCGGCGGCCGTGATCAGGCGCGGTGCCTGCCGACCCGGGATCAGCGCGGTGGTGATGATGATGTCCACGTCGGCTGCCTGCTCCGAGTAGAGGTTCGCCGCGGCCCGATCGTAGGCCTCACTGGTGGCCTTGGCATACCCGTCAGTGGAGACGACCTTCTCCTCCTCGGGCACCTCCACGGGCAGATACTCGCCACCGATGGACCCCACCTGGTCGGCCACCTCGGGACGCGGATCGGTCGCGCGGACGATCGCGCCCAGGCTCGAGGCGGCCCCGATCGCGGCGAGACCCGCCACGCCGGCACCCGCGACCAGGACCTTGGCCGGCGGGACCTTGCCCGCCGCGGTGACCTGGCCGGTGAAGAACCGTCCGAAGTGATGAGCGGCCTCGATCACCGCGCGGTAGCCGGCGATGTTGGCCATCGACGACAGCACGTCCATCGACTGCGCCCGCGAGATACGCGGGACCGCATCCATCGCCAGCGCGGTCACGCCGCGCTCGGCGAGCAGACCGAGGAGATGTTCGTTCTGCGCCGGCGCCAACAGCCCCACCAGCGTCGCGCCCGACCGGACCCGCGCCACCTCGGCCTCGGTGGGCACGGCGACCTTCATCACCACGTCCGCCGACCACGCGGCGTCACCATCGGCCAGCTCGGCACCGGCCTCCGCGTACGCGGCATCCGCGAACTCCGCGCGCGTACCGGCGTCGTGCTCCACCACGACCCGGTAGCCCAGGCCGATCAGCTTCGCCACCGTCTCGGGCGTCGCCGCCACCCGGTTCTCCGCCGGGTTGGACTCGGCGACCACACCGATCACCGACGGCGCGACACCGGCATCCCGGACATCGGAGTCCGGCTTCATATCAGGGATCTCTTCAAGGCTCGAAGCCATAGGGCATCCTCTTACTGCGTTGTGAGCGAGCCGACGCGTGTGCGCCGGCTCTGACGTCTCGAGTTTTGGCGTGTTCTACGTATTCTCCACAGGCCCGGCACGTGTGTGCCCGGGGTGCGCTCCAGTCACCGATCCGAGATCAGAGCTCACGAAGCGGCTCGGGGTGGGATGGTTACCCCTGCTTCGTCCACCGTTACGGCGTCGTCCTCCGGCGCGGGCAGGGTGGCGCCACGTCCACCGGAAGAACTTCCGGCAGAGCCTACGGGACACTGTGGACCGCGAACGAGCCGGTGGGATCGTTTTCGGGGACCTTGTGACACATGCCATAGGCTCCGGATGCTTAGTGGCGTGAAGTTGGTGCGCAATAAAAAGCACCCCGGATCGTCGGTGACGATCCGGGGTGCTCCCTAGGTGTGGGCGAAGGGGGACTTGAACCCCCACGTCCCGAAGGACACTGGCACCTGAAGCCAGCGCGTCTGCCATTCCGCCACTCGCCCGAGTAACGCCCGAATACGTTAACACGCGGCGTTCCGACCGCACTAATCGGCTGGTGAGGGCTTCCCTGCGGCTGGAAGCGTGCTTCCCACCGCCACCGCCTCTATGATCGACCGGATGCCGCCGCGGGCGGCGCGAGGACAGCCGGGCCGGCCAGATGGCCGGGCCCACCACGAGGAAGGAGGCGAGGCGTGGGGATCGTCGGGAAGTTCGAGCGCACCCTGCAGGGCGCGGTCGGCGACGCGTTCGCCCGCCTCTTCGGCGGGAGAGTCGTGGCGGCCGAAGTGGAGTCACAGCTCCGCAAGCAGGCGGAGGCCTCCCTCAAGGTGGTCGACGGGCACCTGTTGGTGTCCAACAGCTACTCCATCACCCTGGCCCGGTCGGACTACGCCTCTTTCACCGAGGACGAGGCCCTGGCCGTCAAGACCTTCTCCCGCCATCTGTCGGATCACATCTCCGAGCAGGGTTGGGAGACCTACGGCCCGGTCACCGTGACCTTCGTGGAGCGCGATGACCTCCACACCGGACAGATGCGTATCGACGGGGTCGTGGACCCCGACGCCGTCCCGTTCCACATCTCGGCCGCCGCACCGGCGCCGGCGCCGGATCATCCGGCGCCGTCGTCGCCGGGTGCGGACCGACGGGGCGTGGACGGGCCGAGTGCGAGCAAGGAGAACAGCGACATGCAGGCACCCGCTTCCAACTACCCGGTCTCGACCGGCCCCGGAGCCCGGAGCGCGGGCTGGGGTGGCCCGTCGGACGCCCCGACCCAGATCACCCAGGGCCGGGCCTCGCTGACGGTCACGCTGCACCTTGAGGACGGCTCGGGGCGGACGTTCCGCCTCCAGCGGGGCTCCAACCTGCTGGGACGCGGGCAGGACGCAGCGTTCCGCCTGCCCGACACCGGGGTGTCACGCCAGCACGCGGACATCCATTTCGATGGTCGGGAAGCGGTTCTCACCGACCTCGGCTCGACCAACGGCACCACGGTGAACGACGGGCCGATCCAGGACTGGCAACTCGCCGACGGCGACGTCATCAGGGTCGGACACTCGGAGATCACCGTCCGGTTCGACTAGCCTCGACACGGATGACCCCCGGAACCACCGGGGGCGGCCACACGTTGTCCGAAGTGAATCGGCGGGCGAGGGGAGGACGGCACCAGTGCAGGGACTCGTTCTGCAGCTCTCGCGCGGCCTGTTGTTGGCGCTGTTGTGGCTGTTCATCTACCTCACCCTGCGGGCGCTGAAGACCGACGTCTTCGGCAACGTGGGGATGAGGTCGTCCGGCCGCGGCGAGCGCCGGGGCGGCGTGTTCGGCCGCGGCTCCCGGGCGATCCGGCATCTCGTGGTCACCCAGGGCGCCCTCGCAGGTACCCGGATCACCCTGTCCGAGCAGCCGGTCCTGGTGGGCCGGGCCGACTCGTGCACCCTCGTGATCGACGACGACTACGCGTCCAACCAGCACGCGCGGCTGTCCCCGCACGGCCCCGACTGGTTCCTCGAGGACCTCGGCTCGACCAACGGCACCTATCTGGACAGATCGCGGGTGACGACCCCGGTCAAGGTGGACGCCGGCACGCCGATCCGGATCGGCAAGACCGTGATCGAGCTGCGCACGTGACCCCGGCGCTCGTCTACACCGCGCGCTCACATCTGGGCATGGTGCGGGAGAACAACGAGGACTCGGCCTACGCCGGACCCCGTCTGTTGGCCCTCGCCGACGGCATGGGCGGCCACGCCGCGGGTGAGATCGCCAGCCAGTTCGTCGTGGCGGCGCTGGCGAGGCTCGACGAGGACGAACCGGGGCAGGATCTCACCGGGGCCCTGACCCGCGCGCTGACGGTCGGCAACGAGGCGATCGCCTCCCACGTCGAGGCGTACCCGGAGACCGACGGCATGGGGTGCACGGCCACCGCGCTGCTGTTCGACGGCCGCCGCATGGGCCTGCTCCACGTGGGTGATTCCCGGGCCTACCTGCTGCGTGACGGGACACTGACCCAGATCACCAAGGACGACACCTTCGTCCAGTCCCTCGTCGACCGCGGGGAACTCTCCGCCGACGAGGCCCACACCCATCCGCGGCGCTCGCTCATCCTCAAGGCGCTGACCGGGGAGCCGGTGGAGCCGACCGCCGTCATCCGCGAGGCGCGGGTCGGCGACCGCTACCTGCTCTGCTCCGACGGCCTGTCCGACCCGGTGAGCACCGAGACGATCGCCGAGACGCTGGCCACCGGAACCGTCGAGGAGGCCGCGGACCGGCTGGTCCAGCTGGCGTTGCGCTCGGGCGGGCCGGACAACATCACGGTCGTCCTGGCCGACGTCCTGGACTCCCCGCGCGACGCGCCGGTTATCCCCGTGGTGGTGGGCGCGGCGTCGGGCGACGAGCCGGGCCAGATCGACCCCGCCGCCGACCCGTACTCCGACACCGCGGCCGGTAAGGCCGCCGCGTTCTCGCGCGCCCAGGTCGCCTCACGCGGGGGAGCCGCCGGAACGTCCGGTGCCGCCGGGGCGTCGGGTGCGGGGCGTGGGAACGGATCCGACGACGACGACGAGGTCGACGCCGCCCCACCGCGCGGCAGCAGATGGCGTTTCGCCCTGAGCGTCGTCGGGGTGCTCGTACTGCTGGCGGGGATCGTGGGCGTGTCCGCGCTGCTCGTCCGCAGCAACTACTTCGTCACCGAATCGGACAGCCAGGTCGTGGTGAAGAGGGGCATCTCCGGGGAGGTCTTCGGCATCTCGTTGGCCTCGGTCATCCAGGTGGGATGCCTGACCCGCGAGGGCGACCTGACCATGCACTCCCCCGATGCCATCCCCGCCGGGTGCGACGTGTTCACCCTGGGGGACCTCCGCGAACCCGCCCGCGAGACGGTCCGCGCCGGACTGCCGTCGGGCAGCCTCGCCGAGGCGGGCGCCCAGGTCTCCCGGCTCACGGAGGACAACCTCCTGCCGCCGTGCGAACCCCGTGAGCAGCAGGAGCGCCCGCGCGAGCAGACCTCGTCGTCGTCCTCTCCCACCGGGTCCCCCTCTCCCACGGGTTCCCCCGCACCCACCGGGTCGCCGTCGCCCGGCGAGCCCGCCCCCACGGACGAACCGGCGACTCCCCCCTCCCCCACGACCCCCGCACCTGTGCCCGGGGAGACCTGCCGGGCGGTGAGCTGATTCATGTCCTCCTCCGCATCAGCCTCACCATCGTCGGCCTCACCCGCATCCGATCCCCGCGGCCAGGCGGTGCCCGACAGCCCGCGCCGGGGCAAGGAACTGGTCCTGCTCGTCGCCGCCGCGGTGATCGTCGGGTTCTCGCTGCTGCTCGTCCAACTCGCCCAGGAGCAGGAACTGTCCCTGGCGCTGCTGTGGATCACCCTGGCGTTCCTCGGCCTCGCCGGCGGCGCCCACCTGCTCATCCGCTGGCTCGCGCCCTACGCCGATCCGGTGTTGCTACCGGGCGTCGCGCTGCTCAACGGGCTGGGGCTGGTGCTCATCTACCGGCTCGACCTGTCGTACGCGGCCAACGCCGCGGCGGCCGGGAACGACCCGCCGGGGATGGACGTCACCCGGCAGCTGCTGTGGACGTTCCTCGGTCTGGCCGTGATGGCGGCCGTGCTGTACTTCCTGCGCGACCACCGCGTCCTGGCCCGGTACGGCTACACGATGGGGTTCGCCGGCCTCGCACTGCTGGCGATCCCGGCGCTGCTCCCCTCCCGGTTCTCCGAGATCAACGGCGCCAAGAACTGGATCATCCTGCCCGGGTTCACCATCCAGCCGGGCGAGTTCGCCAAGATCCTGCTCATCATCTTCTTCGCCTCGATCCTGGTGGAGAAGCGCGAGCTGTTCACCACCGCCGGCAAGCGCGTGCTGGGCGTGGACCTGCCGCGCGCCCGCGACCTCGGGCCGATCATCGTGGCCTGGTTCCTGTCCCTGGGCGTGCTGGTGTTCAACACCGACCTCGGCATGGCGCTCCTGCTGTTCGCCACCGTGCTCACGCTGCTGTACGTGGCCACCGAGCGGGTGAGCTGGCTGCTCATCGGCGTGGTCCTGGTCGCCGTGGGCGGCGTGCTGGCCTACGCCCTGTTCGGGCACGTTCGTGTGCGGTTCCAGATCTGGCAGGACCCCTTCGCGTTCTTCGACACCGGCGGCTACCAGAGTTCGCAGGCCCTGTTCGGCCTCGCCTCCGGCGGCATGGGCGGCACCGGGCTCGGCAACGGGCGACCCGACCAGGTGCCGTTCGCGAACACCGACTTCATCACCTCCACCATCGGCGAGGAACTGGGCCTGATCGGCCTCGCCGCGGTGCTGATGGTCTACGCGATCCTCATCCTCCGCGGCATCCGGGTGGGGCTGACCATCCGCGACAGTTTCGGCAAGCTCGTCGCCGTGGGCCTGGCGTCCACCATGGCCATCCAGATGTTCGTCGTGGTCGGCGGCGTCTCCACCCTCATCCCCCTCACCGGCCTGACCCTGCCGTTCATGGCCTACGGGGGCTCCAGCCTGTTGGCCAACTACGCACTGGTCGCCATCCTGCTGCGCCTGTCCCACGACGCGCGCCGGCCGCTGCCCACCCCACGTCAGGCACCGGCGCTGGCCGAGGCCGCCACCGGCATGATGCGGGCGCCCAAGTTGCGCGCGCCGGGCCGGAGGAACGGGTGAGCGCCGCGTGAACACCGCCATCCGACGGGTCGCGATCGCCGCCATGGTCATGGTGGTGGCGCTGCTGCTGCAACTGACCTGGGTCCAGGTCTTCCGCGCCGACGAGCTCCGTGCCGACCCCCGCAACACGCGGATGCTCCTCGACGAGTACTCCCGCCAGCGCGGCCAGATCACCGCCGGCGGACGGGTGCTGGCCATGTCCCTGCCGTCGGAGGGACGCTTCGAGTTCCAGCGCACCTACCCCACCGACCCGGTCGTGTTCGGCCCCACCGTCGGCTACTACTCGCTGCAGTTCGCCACCGCCGGGGTCGAGCAGACCCAGGACGCCTTCCTCAACGGCTCCGACCCGAGACTGCTGTCCCAACGGATCACCGGTCTGATCTCGGGCCGCACCCCGCAGGGCGGCTCGGTGGAGCTCACCCTGGACCCCGCGGGCCAGGAGGTCGCCTACGAGGCCCTGCGGCGCGGCGCGGGCCAGGGGCCGTTCGTGGGCTCCGTCGCCGCCGTCCGCCCCTCCACCGGTGAGGTGCTCGCACTGGCCTCCAGCCCGTCCTTCGACCCGGGCGCCCTGTCCAGCCTGGACCCGGAGGTCCGCGCGCAGGAGATGGCGCGCATCGAGCAGAGCCCGGACCGGCCGCTGCTCAACCACGCCACCCAGCAGTCCCTCCCGCCCGGCTCCACGATGAAGGTCATCACCACCGCCGCCGCGCTCGAGCAGGGCATGGGGCCCGAGACCCCCGTCTCCGGCGCCGACCGCACCCTGCTGCCGGGGACGTCCACCTACCTGGAGAACTACGCCGGCCAGACCTGTGGCGGCAGCACCGTCACCCTGCGCACGGCCCTCGAGAGGTCCTGCAACGTGCCCTTCGTCGAGCTGAGCCAGGAGATCGGCGCGGAGGCCTTCACCGAGATGGCGGAGAAGTTCGGCGTCGACGGCACCGCCCCGGACGACTTCGGCATCCCGGTCGCACCGTCGGGCCTGGGGCAGATGGAGGACGACGCCCAGCTGGCGATGAGTTCCATCGGGCAGAGCGACGTCCGGATGACGACCCTGCAGAACGCCATGGTGGCCGCGACCGTCTCCAACGGCGGGGTCCGCATGGAACCGCAACTCATCAAGACCCTGACGGCGCCCGATCTCTCCGTCGTCCAGGGCTTCACGCCCCGCGACGCCGCCCGCGCCCTCACCGACGAGCAGGCCGGCACCCTCACCGAGATGATGGTCGCCGCCGAACAGGGCGCCGGGGGCGGCTTGCCCGGGGTCACCGTGGCCTCCAAGACCGGCACCGCCGAGCACGGCGTGGACTCCTCCGAGTCCATCCCCTACACCTGGTACATCGCGTTCGTCCCCGGCCGTGACGTGGCGGTGGCCGTGGCGATCGAGTCCGGGCCCGGGGTCGATCGCAGCACCGTCGGGTCCACCTACGCCGCACCCATCGGTCGCGAGGTCCTGGGCGCGCTGCTGGGAGGGACGCCGTGAGTCTGAACTCCGGCGCGGTCCTGTCCGGCCGCTATCGCCTACTGCGCCTCATCGCCACCGGCGGTATGGGGCAGGTGTGGGAGGCCGACGACGGCGTCCTCGACCGCCACGTCGCCGTGAAGGTGCTCAAAGCCGAGTACTCCTCCGACCCCGAGTTCGTCGAGCGCTTCCGGTCCGAGGCCAAGGTCACCGCGAGGATCTCCCACCCCGGGATCGCCACCGTCTACGACTACGGGCAGATCGACGACCCCGCCTCCGGGAACCCGCTGTCCTACCTGGTCATGGAACTCGTGGTGGGCGAGCCGCTATCGGACGTCCTGGCCCGCGAGGGCACGCTGCCGATGCGGCACACCCTCGACATGCTCGAGCAGACCGGCCGCGCCCTCAACGCCGCCCACGCCATCGGCCTGGTCCACCGCGACGTCAAGCCGGGCAACATCCTCATCACGCCCGCCGGGCAGGTGAAGCTCACCGACTTCGGGATCGCCAAGTCCATGGGCGCGTCCGCCGTCACACAGACCGGGATGGTCGTGGGCACCGCCCAGTACATCGCGCCCGAGCAGGCCATGGGGAACGACACGTCCCCGGCCGGGGACGTGTACTCGCTCGGCGTGGTGGGTTACGAGTGCCTGGCCGGTCGACGGCCGTTCGTCGCCGACTCGCCGGTCTCCGTGGCGATGATGCACGTCCGCGACACCCCGCCGCCGCTCCCGGACTCGGTGCCCGGACCGGTCCGACGCGTCCTCGCCGAGGCCATGGCCAAGGACCCCGGCCGGCGCTACCCGGACGGCGAGGCCTTCGCCGAGGCGATCGCCGACCTCCGGGCCGGTCGCGATCCCCGTCTCCCGGGCGCGTTCCTCGCC
>NZ_JAALDT010000082.1:0-10926 GCF_014144995.1 Dietzia sp. DQ11-71
GACCTTCAGCGCTGTGGACGGTCCAGCTCCGCAGCGAAGAAAGCCGACGCCTGCTTCAAGATCGTGTTTGCCCGCCGCAGCTCGCGGTTCTCCTTCTCCAGCTGGGCCAGGCGGGCGTCGCGATCGGCGGACACCGACGAGGCGTCTTGGCCCTCGGCCTGGGCTTTGCGCACCCAGGTCCGTAGCGCTTCGCGGTGCACGCCGAGCTGCTCGGCGACCCGCACGATCGCACCGTGTGAGCGATCGGGGTCGGCCAATGCTTCCAACGCCATTCGTGTAGCTCGTTCACGAAGCTCGTCTGGGTACTTGCGAGGTGCTCCCATGGTTCTGATGATCCCTTCCCGGGTATTCGATGTCTCCATCAAACCCGGGGCGATTCACGCCCAGCTGATCAGCGTGATTTTCTGGACCTCGAATTGCTGCTTGAGTCCGATAGCTGGTCTCCCGCCGCGAACAGGTCGAAAATCGACGGGCCAACGTTTTCTGCGCGCCATTGCTCGTACACGTCAGCTGCGCTTTCTTTGAGGGCGGTGCGTTCGGTAGCAGAAAGCGCACAGTAGTCCTGTAGGGCTTCGCGCCAAGCACCGATCGTCCGCGTTGGAACTATCTGGCCTCCGCCGTTTTTAATAGTCGAAGTCCAAGGAGTTACGTCTTCGATAAAGACAGGGCAACCTGCTGACAGGCTCTCGGCGATTGCATGTCCGAAGTTCTCGTGTTCAGTGGGTAGAAAAAAAGCATCCGCCTCAATAAACCGCTCGCGAACTTGCGAGTTGTCTACGCTGCCGTGAAAGGTTGCTCTAATGTTGGACGGAAGGGCGGCAGCGAGACGTTGGCACTTTTCCAGATAGCTCGGAACCTGCGCGCTTCCGTAAATATCCAAGTGCACCTCTTGTGTGACTCCTGCCAGTGCCTCAAGTAATAGGGTGAGTCCTTTGATCTCAGATATTCTGCTTACGAAGACGAGACGCACTATTGAATTGCACGGTATGCTGCGGCGAATGGCTTTACTTGGAAGCAGAGATTCATTCAGGCGAACCTTTACGTCTGCTTTTGGGTAGAAGGCCTTTAGTTCGTTGGCTTCAGTTGCGCTCGATGCGTGCCAGCCAATTTGGCTATGAAGATTTAGTAGGCGCGATACGAAGAGGTAGAGGCTCTTTTTTCGGGCCTTGATGGCGAGGGCAGAAGCCCCGAATTCCCCCCGTGGCGCCAGGATAATTTTCGCGTTCCCGAAATATCCGATCTTTGACAGCGCTACTGGAAGGATCGAGAATCCAGGGCTTAGAAAGCTGTTGATGTAGACGAAATCTGGCTTAACGGCCGCGCCGGAGCGAAGTGCACGATAGAGTGAAAAAGGCTTGCGCTTCTGGGCGTATAAGACTCGGGCTTTGCCGCGCTGTAGCCATTCGTCGGTCTTTACATCCAGTGGAGTGGTTTCACCCCAGTCGGTGTCCGAGGTGATTACGTTGAACTGGAATCGATCCCCATGTGTATCGACCATTGCTTCAGTGGTCCGTATCGGCCCGCCGCCCCTATAGGCTGGGGGGTATAAAGGTGAAATAAGCAAGATGCTCGGCTGCTCGGGCTCGGCGCAGTTGACGCTGTTCTTACTAGAGACGGGAGACATTGCCGCTGTCCTTTGCCACTGATCCGCGGGTGTCGAAGAATGCTTGCGAAACCTTGACAATGTCCTCAACATTGTACGAGCGGTGGTTCTGTAACAAGATGACCATGTCAGCAGCCGCTGCTGCGGTCTCGGCAGAATCAACACGCTGGGCTGCGGGGACCGTCGACCAATCTTCTACAAAAGGGTCGTGGAACTGTACGATCGCGCCCTTCGCGAGCAGCTTTTCGGCAACGTCAGTCGCCGGCGACTCGCGTTGATCGGCGATGTTTGGCTTATAGGTAACCCCGAGTAGTAGCACGGTTGAACCCTTGAGGGCACGCTCTCGATCATTTAGCAGATCCTGGGCGCGTTCGACCACGTACGCTGGCATGCGGGAGTTAATTTCCTGCGCAAGCTCAACAAACCGGAATGGATAGCCCAGCCTGGCCTCAACATTGTGCGAAAGGTAATTAGGGTCAATCGGGATGCAGTGACCGCCGACACCTGGGCCAGGGTAGAATGCCTGGAAACCAAACGGCTTGGACTTTGCGGCGTTGATAACATCCCAGAGGTCAATACTCAGATCATGGCAGAAGCGAGCCATCTCATTAACGAGGGCAATGTTTACGTGTCGGTACGTGTTCTCGAGTAGCTTCGCCATCTCGGCTTCCCTGGTGCCGCGTGTCCGAACCGTTGAATCAACGAACTGCCCGTAGAAGTTCGCTGCGCGGTCCGTGCACTCCGGCGTATGTCCGCCGACGACCTTGGGCGTGTTCTTTGCCCCGAAAGTCGGGTTGCCGGGGTCGATCCGCTCGGGAGAGAACGCGAGATTGAAGTCAGTTCCTGCGTGGAGTCCACTAGCTTCCAGCAGAGGGCGCACAATCTCGTCCGTGGTGCCTGGGTACGTGGTGGATTCAAGAATGACCAGCATCCCCTCATGAACCTGGTCCGCGATCATCGTGGCGGCGCCAATGACGGCGGCGAGGTCCGGCCCGCCCTCGTCGGAGAGGGGGGTCGGCACGCAGATAACGGCTACGTCAGCCTTGCGAAGCACGGTGGGGTCGGAAGTGGCCGTGAAGCCGTGGGACATCATCTCTGCGATGTCGGCGTCGCTGAGATCGTCAATGTGGGACTTTCCACTGTTGAGGGACCCCACCACCTTCGGACTAATATCAAGCCCGGTGACTTGCAGTCCAGCGAGCGCCGCCTCTCGAGCTAACGGAAGCCCGACATAACCAAGTCCCACGATGACTGCTCTAGTGGTCATTGAATCCCCTTGCGATGGTATCGATTTGGCTACCGTTGGACGGTTCAATTGTCGTGCTTGTGCTTGTGCTTGTGCTTGTGCTTGTCAAGACACGGGTGGCCCTTACCCAACTTTCCGTTGGTGAGTTAGGTTACTAGGCGCTCGGGCTGTGGCCCCACGCCTTCCATGTGAGACACCCCTTCTGGCCGTCACCGGGGTTAGCGACGTATGCCCGCCCAATGGTTGTGTCGATTCGCTGTCGATAGAATAAATTTCACCGTGCGCTCCGATGTGTTGTCGATTAGATAGTCGTCGGGCGTGAGATGGCTGACGCCGCCGCCCGTGTAACCGGAGTCCATCGCGACCTGGACGGCGGCAACGACGTCGCCGGCGTTCAGTCCGGTCATCATGATGCCGCCGGTGTCCAAGGCCTCGGGGCGCTCGATGGAGTCACGGAGAGTGATAGCAGGGAATCCGAGGATTGACGACTCCTCGGCGATCGTGCCCGAGTCCGACAGGCAGCATGCCGCTGAGACCTGGAGTTTGTTGTAGTCGTGGAACCCAAGCGGTTCGGAGAAGGTGATGCCCTCCGGCTCTGACCAGCCCGGTAGTGCCTCGAGTCGCTTGCGGGTCCGGGGATGGGTGGAGACGAACACCGGCAGCTTGTAGTGGGCGTAGACGGCGGTCAGACAATCGAGCAGCATCTGAAGACGCTCCGGGGAATCCACGTTCTCTTCGCGGTGCGCAGAGACCAAGAAGAATTTGCCCTCCTCGAGACCCTCGTCGGCCAGAACCGCCGATGCGTCTATCTGGTCACGGTAGGCGTTAAGGACCTCACGCATTGGAGAGCCGGTCTTGAGGATGCGGCGGGGGTGGAGTCCCTCGGCTAGCAGATTTCTTCGTGCGTGCTCCGTGTAGACGAGGTTGAAGTCGGACACGTGGTCGACCATGCGCCGGTTGGTCTCCTCCGGCACGTTCAGGTCGAAGCAGCGATTGCCCGCCTCCATGTGATACGTCGGAATTCGCATCCGGCGAGCCATGAGGGCGGCGATGCAGGAGTTCGTGTCACCGAGCACCAGCACGGCATCGGGCGATTCATCGCGCATGACCTTTTCTGCAGCGATCAACGTGCCACCGAGAACGGCGCCGAGACTGGACGTATCTACGCCGAGCATGTGGCCGGGCTGGCGAATCCCCAGGTCGTCAAAAAAGACTTGGTTGAGAGTGTAGTCGTAGTTTTGGCCGGTGTGAACCAGGATGTGCTCGATGCCAGCGGTCGCATCCAAACGATGAATGACTCGGGCCAAGCGGATGAGTTCAGGGCGGGTGCCCACGACGGTCATGACCTTCACTGATCTGACTCCTTGGCAGTACGGCGGACGGGCTCCGCGAATGTGTCAGGGGCGTCCGGGCGGAAGAGTTCGTGGCTCCAGAACTGCGTGAGCAACACTTCGTCGCCGGTGTTGGTGATGTTGTGAACCCATCCCACGGGCATGTCGATCGCGACCGGTGCCTCACCGGACACCTCAAAGTCCAGGACATCGTCCTCGAACATCTTTCGAAGGCTGATCCTGGCCTTGCCCTGGATTACGGCAAACCGCTCGATCTTGGTCAGGTGGTAATGCTCGCCGCGGGTGATCCCTGGAACGGTGGTGCTGAACGAGGACTGGCCTTCGCCGCCGCAGCAGCGGACCGTCTCCACAAATGAGCCACGCGGGTCGGAGTGCGGAACGAGGGAAATCGGGTAATGCTCGGGGAAGAGACCGGTTCGATAGGTGTTGAACATGTCGATCCGGAACTTCGAACTGAGGTTAGGGATCTCACCGATCGGTACATACGATCGGTGAAACTCCTGCAGGAGATCCCACACCGCAACGACGCTGGTGAGCTCGCCGGTGGGCCGGAGCATTCCTTCACTTGTCTCGAAGGCATCCATCAGAGCCTGTGCCGCATCCTGTGCGTGGAGGAGCTCCACGGGATTGTCATCGATCTGCGGGGTCTCGCCGTTGATGACGGACTTGACGAACGTGGCGACGAAGGAGTTGTAGTTGGGAGCTCCGTGTTCGCCGAACAGGTTGGGCAAACGAACGTCTACAAAGTGCCCGCCGAGGGCGCGGGTGGCCTCGGCGACCTTATTCTGGGCGGCCAACTTGCCACGACCGTAGGCGTTGTCTCGCTCTACCTGGATGGTGCCGGCCATGGCGACCCGTAGGGCCCGACCCGAAGCGGTCACGGCCGCAGCGAGATCGGCGCCGAGCTGGATGTTCCCCTGCTCCACGGCGGCGTCACTATCAGCTCGGTTAACCCCCGCGATATGGATAACCGCATCCGCGTCTGCCACAAGGTCGGTCAGCTCTGACCAGTTTTTCCGTATGACGGGGCGAACTTCATGGTCGGTCAACGCCGCAAGGCGGAGTCGCGTGTGCCAGCCGAGAAAACCGCTGGCGCCGGTAATGACGATCTTCATCGATTGACCTCCACCAGGACCTGCTGCATCTCGGGCAGTGCCGTGATCATCGCAGCCGTCTCCCTGACGGTCATCTGCTCGGTGTTGTTTGAATCGAAGTCCTGGGCCTCGCGGGCGCCAGAGTCTCCTTCGTCCTCGTAGACCGAGTACTGGAGGGATCGTGCGTCTAGCGGCACCTTGAAGTAGTCGCCCTGATCGGTGGCCTTGGCCATCTCCTCACGCGAGAGGAGGGTCTCGTACATCTTCTCACCGTGGCGCATGCCGATCTTGACGATCTCCGGATCGTCAATGCCCATGACGAGGGCGGTGGCCCGAGCGAGCGTGTCAACTGTGCAGGCCGGAGCCTTTTTGACGAACAGGTCGCCGGGCTCGGCGTGGAAGAACGCGTGTTCAACAAGATCGACGGACTCCTGCAGGCTCATGAGGAACCGCGTCATGGAGCCTTCAGTTAGTGTGAGCGGCTTGCCCGCGCGAATCTGCCGCACGAATAGCGGGATCACGGATCCCCGTGAGTGCATGACGTTGCCGTACCGGGTGATGGACACGGTGGTCTCGGACTTGGGGTTGTTGCGTGCGAATGCCTGCGCGGTCTTCTCCATGAGCGCCTTGGACATACCCATCGCATTAACCGGGTACACGGCCTTGTCCGTGGATAGACAGACGAGCGACTTCACGCCTTGCTTGTGGGCGGCGTTAATGACGTTGCGGCTGCCATCGACGTTCGTCTTGACTGCCTGGTCAGGGAAGAACTCGCACGACGGGACCTGCTTAAGGGCCGCGGCGTGGAATGCGAAGTCGGCACCGACGAACGCGCTTTCCACGCTCTCCTGGTCGCGGACATCCCCGATGAAGAACTTGAGGCGAGGTTCGTCCATCTTGGACCGCATTTCGTCCTGCTTGGCTTCGTCGCGGCTGAAGATGTTCACCTGGTCTACCCCCAAGGTGAGCAGATGTCGCGCCATTGTGGAACCGAACGATCCGGTACCTCCAGTGATCGCGACGGTGGCTCCGGACAAGCTTGGGGACACGGATGGGCTCCTGAGATCGCGGATTGGCTGTGTTCGTGCTCGCAGCGCTGACTCTATTACGGAGGCGCAACTTCGCGGGCAGCGCAGTGCGGGGTTGCACGTCTGCAGGCTGAAGCGCGGCGCGGGTTAGATCTTCGTGCCGCTCAGAAATTGTGACTGTGAGAGCCTTCTGTCATGAGTCACCCAGCGACCACAACGCTCGTCGCCACTGCATTTTCAACGGGAGCGGCAGGCCCGCTAGTGCGCAGCTGGCTCCATCGCCGGCAGAGTCTTGATCACCCAAATGAGAGATCTTCTCATTCGGTGCCCACCCCGAGGGGGGGAGGGCTGGCTTGCGCGGTAGGGGCCATCGTCGGTGCATCGGTAAGTCGAACGCGGGGGAGTGGAGCTACCAGGGCTTGGATTGCTTCGAGCGCTGCGCTTGGCGCGGTTGGCCGTGTTGACGACCTTGCACAACTCTCTGCGACTCCGAGATTGGGTGCCCAGTTTGCAGTGGGGGCCATCGTGGGAGGTGTGTCGGGCGGGGCCTTAGGTGCAGCCTTTGGTGCGGTAGCGACGCCAGCAATTGTCAACGCTTTTAATTTTATGGATGGTATTAATGGCATTTCCGGTGGGACGGCCTTGGCATGGGGGTTATCCGTCGCAACCGAACCTTCGTTGGATCTAGGCCAGAAGACTCAAGCGATGGTCACGGCTGGAATGGCTCTTGGATTCCTTCCCTACAACGTTCCGAAAGCAACGATGTTCTTGGGCGACGTAGGTAGTTATCTGCTAGGTGCTGGAATTGCTGTAACCGTGATTCAAAGTGCATTTGAAGGGGGCCAGCTTGCCCCGAGACGCCTGAGTGGGACATTGGCTCCGCTTGCTCCCTATCTCGCTGACACGGGGACCACGATCCTGAAGCGCGCCGCTCGGGGCGAGAGTCTGACTGTTGCGCACAGAGAGCATGCGTACCAGCGTCTTGTTCAGGCAGGAGAGTGGCCACACTGGCGCGTAGCTGCGTTCGCGTCAGGGGCGGCTGGCTTGTGCGGACTCGCAGGGCGGTCCCGTTATGGGGCTGCCGCGATTGTGCCTGTTGTCGCGCTCTATCTGTTCGCCCCAGGTCTCGTCGCCGCCGTTCGAAAGAAGCAAGCGCAGGACGAACCAACTCGTTTTGGAGGTCGGAATTGAGGATCGGATATGTCACGCAATGGTTTGATCCGGAGACAGGCTCCGCGGCGACACCCGGGATTATTGCCCGAGCATTGGCTGCTCGTGGCCATCAGATCGAGGTATTGACTGGATTTCCAAATTATCCAGAGGGTCGTTTATATGACGGGTACTCTCTGTCGTTGTACAAGCGTGAGGTGCACGACGGGCTAACGGTCCACCGATCGCCGCTTATCCCGACACATAAGTCCCGCGCGCTATCTAGGCTGCTGAATTACTCGAGTTTTGCGGCCTCGGCAGGCGCCGTGGGGGCTAAGGTTTTGCGCGACGTAGACGTCGTCCTAGTGCACTCGACACCCGCAACGGTCGCTGTTCCTGCCATGGTGGCTAAAGCGCTATACGGGATACCGTTCGTTCCAATGATTCAAGATTTGTGGCCAGAGACCGTTACTTCAAGTGGGTTCCTAGGTGGTGGGTCGGCGAGTGGTGTCGAAAAGGTGCTACACGGATTCTGTGACGCCGTTTACCGTCAAGCTTCACATATTGCTGTGATATCTCCAGGGATGTCGGTTTCGATCCAAAAGCGTGGAATTGCAGCTGAAAAAATTACCTTTGCTCCCAACTGGGTAGATGAGGACACATTCCGGCCTGAAATTCGAGACGAGACCCTTCGGCGTTCCTTCGGTCTGAACAGGGACTTTGTGGTTATGTACGCCGGCAACTACGGAGAATTCCAAGCGCTGGAAGTCGTTCTGGCGGCTGCCGATCGGCTTCAATCGCGAACTGATATTCAGTTCGCGCTTGTCGGCGGTGGAGTGATGGAGGAACCACTCAAGCGCATAGCTAAAGAAAAGAAGCTCGACAACGTTGTTTTTATTCCATCGCAACCCTTCTCAGCGATGACCAAGATTCTTGCGCTCGGTGACCTTCATCTTGTGTCTCTACAGGACCTGCCGTTGTTCCGTATAACTTTACCGAGTAAATTGCAGGCAACTCTCGCTGCTGGCAGGCCGCTGGTAGGGACCGTCCGCGGCGATGCCGCAACCGTCATTCACGATTCAGGTGCAGGAAGGACGTCGACGCCCGGTGATCCAGACGACCTAGCTCGGGTCGTTACTGAAATGGCGGATGCTCCCGGAAGGACCGCAGAAATGGGACTAGCCGGAAGGAACTACTACGAGCGTGTTTTTTCCGAGTCCTCGTCGGCAGGACGGCTTGCTTCAGTGCTTGAACACGCAGCTAGAACCAGAAAGAGGGGCAAGCGATGAAGGTCATTGTCGTAGGTGCTACGGGGTTCGTGGGTTCCGCTGTGTGTGAGTCGCTCACAACGCAGGGACACGAAATAGTTGCGATACGCGCGCCACGAGTCACTGCTGCGGACGCGTCGACAGGCCTCGAGCTGCGGAGTGCAGCGGTGAGTGATCTCGCCGCTGAGTTTGCAGCCGCGGACGCGGTAGTTAATTGTTCGGGCAACCCCGATGCTTCTGAACAGGACTCGAACGAGTTGCTTGCCGCCAATGCGGTATCTCCTGCAATCGTTGCCCGAGCAGCCTCGCAGGCGGCAGTTGCGCGACTTGTTCATGTGAGTAGCGCTGTAGTGCAGGGTAGACGTCCCAGTCTGGACGAGTCGGACTCAACCGAAGAATTCTCCTCGTACGCGTTCTCGAAAGCGGAAGGAGAGCGGCGCGTCCGTCATGAATTTCCGAATGCAACGATGTATCGGCCACCCAGTGTTCACTCTGAGACACGCAGAGTCACAGCACTGACCGCGAAAATTGCCGGTTCTCCGCTCGCCACTGTCGCTGCTCCAGGGACCCAACCCAGCCCGCAGACCCTCATTGGCAATGTGGCCTCAGCGATTGCCTTCCTCGCCACGTCGGCGGCAGCCCCGCCAGCTGTGGTGATTCACCCCTGGGAAGGTCTGACATCTGCTGACGTGATGACTCTCTTGGGGGGTAAGCGTCCGACAGTGCTTCCGCGAGCACTCGCTCGGACAGTCTGTCGTGCGCTTGAAGTCGTGGGCTCAAAGGTTCCAGCAGTTGCAGCTAATGCGAGGCGAGTCGAGATGCTCTGGTTCGGTCAAGGCCAAGCAGTGTCTTGGCTGACCACCATGGGTTGGCAACCGCCGCACGGAGAGGAAGCTTGGCGCGTGCTCGGTGAGGCCATACGGGAGAAGAAGTCGTGAGCAGTGAACCGCTCGATCTTCCCGGTGCGTACTTGTTGGAGTCGCCGTGCGGCAACGACCAGCGCGGTAATGGAGTTGAATTGTTCCGGATAAGTCGAGTCGTCCACGTTGTCGGCTTGGATTGTCTTACGGCTCAGACCTCCTTGCTTCGTAATCACCCGGGACTCTTCGGGGCATTCATCTGGCGGAGGGGCTCCGCCAGAGCAAACTCATCACGTGCATAACTGGGAAGATCCGCGATGTTCTAGTCGACCTCCGGCCGGACTCGCTGAGTTTCGGCCGGGCGGAAATAGTAGATATATCGGGAGAATCGCCAGCCACGGTTTTTTGCCCGCCTGGAGTCGCTCACGGCTTCATCGCTCTAGATCCAGGTTCGATTGTGACCCTGGCAGTCGACGTGCCATTCTCCGAGGTGACTGAACAGGCGATTGATGCTTTCGATCCCGACCTCGGTATCGATTGGTTGATGCCTAAGGAAGATTGTGTGCGATCTGAGCGAGATCAGTCGGCCCCGCAGTTGCGAAGCCTCAGGCTGAATTAGTCGTCGTTGAGACAGGGCGTGTTTAGTTTTCTGTGTAAGCCGTGCTTGAAAGGAAGCGCAGGAAACAATGACGATGTGAACCGCCCCAGGTTTCCCGCCGCCTCCTTTTGAGTCGAGGAGGATGGTTGTATGCCGAAGAAGATCGATCCCGCGGTCAAAGAGCGGGCGCTGCGGATGGTGTCCGAGCATCGGGGTGAGTACTCGTCGTTGACGGCCTGCTGTGACCAGGTGGGCCGACGTCTGGGGCTGGGCAAGGAGACGGTCCGGAGGTGGGCTGTGCAGGCCGACATCGACGCCGGAGCCCGGCCCGGGGTCAGCACCGAGGAGAGCGCTGAGATCAAGCGCCTCAAGGCCGAGAACCGGCGGCTGACTGAGGACCTGGAGATCATGCGCAGGGCCTCGATTTTCTTCGCGGGGGAGCTCGACCCCCGCAACCGGTGATCTGCGAGTTCATCGACCAACTCCGGTCGGAAGGTCATGCGGTCGAGTCGATCTGCAGAGGATTGCGCAAAGCAGGCCTGCAGATCGCCGCACGGACCTACCGCGAGTGGACTTCGCCGCAGCGCGTGGTGGCGGCCAGGACCGTCAGCCCTGAGTTGCACATGTTGACGGGGCTTTGCCGGTTCGTGGCATGATCTGCGCTGGTAGCGGCGTTGGTGAGTGCAGATTCTAGGCACTAATCGGTGGGCTATCGTCGCGGTGTGAGC
>NZ_JAALDT010000083.1:0-5322 GCF_014144995.1 Dietzia sp. DQ11-71
CGCCGGGGCGAGCGACGGCGGCGGTTCGATCCGCATCCCGGCCGCGTGCTGCGGGCTCGTCGGCCTCAAACCCGGCCGCGGACTGGTCCCGATGGGGCCCGCGCGCGGCGAGGCGATGCACGGCGCGGCCACCAATGGCGTCATCTCGCGGTCGGTTCGCGACTCGGCTGCGATGCTGGACGTCCTGATGGGAGGGGAGCCGGGCGGGCCGTACGTCCCGGCCACCCCGTCGGAGTCGTTCCGGTCCCAGGTGGGGGCGGAACCCGGACGTCTGCGGATCGGCGTGTGCACCGCGTCCTCGATCAATTCCTCACCCCACCCTCAGGCTCTCGTCGCTGTGGAGACCGCCGCCAGAGCGCTCGAGGATCTCGGCCACCACGTCGACATCCTCGAGTCACAGCCCGTGGACGACCTGGCTCTGGCCCGCGATTTCCTCACCAGCTGGTTCGCCTACCTCGCGTGGTCGGTCGAGGACACCAAGCGCCGGACGGGGTGCGCCGACCGGGACTTCGAGACGGACACGCGGATCGTGGCGGCACTCGGCCGGGCGCAGAGCAGCGTGGACTATCTCGATGCCGTGATGCGGCGGGATCAGTACGTCGGCGAACTCACCAGCTTCTTCGAGGGCTACGACTTGCTCATGACGCCGACGCTCGCAGATCTCCCGCCCCACATCGGCGCGCTCGACACGCCGCCGCTCGCGCGTCGCGCGGCGACCGCTTTGCTCGCGACGCGCACAGCTCCGCTGCTGCGGTACTCGGGATTCGTGGAGTCGCTCATCGACGCCAACCTGAGCTGGGTGCCGTACACCCAGCTGGCCAACCTGACCGGTCGGCCGGCGCTGTCGCTTCCGCTGCACTGGACGCCCGAGGGCGTCCCCATGGGGGTGCACTTCACCGCCGGACTCGGGGGCGAGTCGATGCTGCTGCGTCTGGCCGGCCAGCTGGAGCAGGCACTGCCGTGGACTGACAGGCAGCCGGCGGCTCTGGGCGGATGACCCCGCAGGCGTACTGCGTCGGGGACACCCACCCCCGAAACGTCACAGTGTCGAATCGGAGCTGACTGGCGGGACCACCGGCAACAGTGGCGGATAGATGCCGCGAGGCCCAGGTGCGGATTCGCACGGTAAACCGACGACGTCCACGACCCGGGGCCTCGCAACGAACGACGGCGACGGATCGCCGCCGGGGAACTCAGGCCATTGCAGAACTCAGGTCATGTCCGCCGGGAGGACACTGAGGAGCCACTGGTAGAGATCCACCAGAGGGTTGTGGATGAGCATGAAAGCGTTCTCGACTGATCCGCGCATGATGTCGCACCTTTCTCTACCGAGCGACACGGTGTCGCCTCAGTGACCATTCGTGGCAGTGTGCACGGCGGATGGTGACGAACTCCGGAAGCTTCTCGCCGGACCACCCACTCCCGAAGTGCCGATAATCTACATTATGTAAAGTTCGAATACCGCTGTCCCATCCCCATCGGCGCGGTGGTCACATGCCACCGTCCTGCTGCGCGATCCACGCCGACGCCTCTCAGTGAGCTCGTTCGACGGAGATCCGTTCGATGCGCGGCAGCGCGATCGCCAGCACCGGCAGGTATCCCGCCGCCCAGACCGGAGCACCGAAGCTGAGGACACAACCACGCGGTACCTCGATCACCTCGTGCCGGGTAGCGCTCACTCCTGCCACCTTCCACGCCCAGAGCCGCCGCTCCACGAACTCGGTGATCTCGAAGGGCAGGGACAGCCCCACCGCGGTCGTGACCGTCCCTCGCGCGCCGCCCGTCAGGCCGGAGTCACCGTCGATCCGCGCCCCTGAGACGGTGGGCCCCCATCGCGGCCAGGTCTGCACATCGGTGATGACTGACCACACCGTCTCCGCATCCACGTGCATCCGCAGTTCGGTCGTCCACATCCCTCGGCGGAACGTACTTCGCATTCTCAGCACCGAACTCAGCGCAGCGAAACTCGGTGCAGTGGAACTCAATGCAATGGCGGACGCGAGGTGTTTCATCGTCCGGCCCGGCTGTTCGACTCCCGGGCTTCTCCACCCCCGCCTCGCGGTGGGCTACTCCGCCACGTTGATGGCGGTCTCCCCCGGTCGCGCGTGTGACGCATCATCCGCCCATGGTGGCAGAGCTTCGTGCGGGCGCAACCGCCCATGGTGGTCACCACACCACTACCGCGGAATGCGCCGGGTCAACTGGTCCGGTCCAGGATGAGCCGACTCGCTTCGCGGGGCGCGTCCCATTGCGGGAAGTGGCCGCACCTATCGAACCAGTGCAGTGTCGCGTCGGGGAACGCGCGGGCGGCTCGCCGGGCCTGGGCCGGGAGTGTCACCAGATCGCGACGCCCCCACCCGATGGTGACCCGTCCCGGGACCGTGCCCGCGGGGGCACCCTGCTGCGGGGGGCCCTTCGTGAGCGCGTCCATCGCCGGGCCCGTCGCCGGTGCGTCCGCCAGCCCGGCCACGTCAGGCAGCACGGTCTGTGCCGACAGCGCCCATGGCCGCGCCGACAACTGCGCCAGCAGGGCGGTCCGACTCATCGGATTGCCCAGGAGTGCCGGGAGCGCTCCGCGCACAGCGCTGACCAGGGCGATCGACGGCCGCAGGGTGGCGCTGAAGATCGCCAGCTCGCGATCACTCCAGAATCCGCCGGGGTCCAGCGCCACGGTGTCACCACCGACGCCGCGCCGGGCCAGCTCGAGAACGATCCGCCCACCCATCGAATGTCCGGCCGTGGACACCCCGTCCAGACCCGTCTCCTCGATGAACCGGGCGACGGCGTCAGCCAGCGCCGCTATGGACACCTCACCCTCCAGCGGTGGGGACTCACCGAAACCCGGCAGGTCGACCGCGATGACCTCGCGACGCGCTGCCAGATCGTCGATGATGGGTTCCCACGATCGCCACCCCGCGCCGAGTCCGTGCACGAGAAGTAGAGGGCTCCCCTGCCCGCGTCGAACATGATGCAACGTCATGGGACAAGCCTACGGAGCGCGCGCGGAGGAGAGCGCGCGCGACGTGTCACCATCGGGGCCCGTGTCCGAGGTGGCCGGCCGTCGTCAACAGATGGGACGATGGCGCCATGCGCACCCCACCCGGCATGGACCGTGATCGCGACGAAGACGGCCGCGCGCGCAATTCGCGCCCTCGCGATGAACTCGGTCGGCCATTGCCGATCGGCAGCGTCGGTGTCGAGCGTATCCCCGAGGATCTCGATCTGCCCCCCGCCCGATCGCTGGAATGGGCACAGGATCTGCTGGACCGCGGCCTCGCGTTCAATGCCCACGAAGTTCTCGAGGGTGCCTGGAAGGCCAGTCCCGATGACGAGCGCATGCTCTGGCAGGGCCTGGCCCAGTTGGCGGTCGGCATCACCCATATCCAGCGCGGCAACACCAAGGGGGCATTGTCGCTGCTCGCCCGTGCCGCCGAACGTATCGGCCACGGCGGCGGCCCCGCGCCTCACGGGATCGATGCGACCGGGTTGATTTCCCACGCTGACGCACTCATCGCCACCGTCGAGGGGGGCGACGAGCCCTCTCCGGATCAGCTGACGCCGCGGCTGCGCGTCTCGTCAGCTCTCCCCTGACCTCCGCCAGACACTCCTCCCCTCGGGTCTCCCTGCTCTCGTGCAGTGATGCGCTCTGATCAGTGTTCGCCGACGGCGCGGGCGTGTCCGACCGCGGCGTCGACTCCGTGGGTCCAGGGGTCCCCGTGGCCGGGCAGGACGGTCGAGGCCCCGGTGGCGGCGACCGGGCCGAGAGACTCCATCGCGCGGGCGGTGTCGGCCGTGGCCGCCGAGGCGACGATCTGCGGTCCCGTGGCGCCGGTGTACGGGTCCAGGGTGACCAGGGCGTCCCCGCTGAGGACCGTGTCCCGGTCGGGTAGGTGCAGGATGCAGTGTCCTCCGGTGTGCCCGGGGGCGAACATCGCCACGGGACGACCCGGGACGTCGAGAGCGGGACCCACCGGTAGCTCCTCGGTGTCCTCGACCCCCTTGATCGTGAGAGCGCCGGCCATGGCCATCCTTCCGAGCACGGGAAGCGACCGGGGATGGGTGAACGGGTACAGGAAGCGGTTGCGCTGGGGTATGTAGCTGTAGGGGTGCGCGGCCAGGTGTCCGTCAGCGGGGTGCACCAGCACCGGCACCTCCAGCTCGACCCGGGCGCGCCGTGCGAAGCCGACGTGGTCGAAGTGCCCGTGGGTGAGTACGAGAGCCCGCACGTCGGCGGGACCACGGCCCAGCCGACGGAGTGTCTCGGTCATGAGGTCCCACATGCTCGGCAGGCCGGCGTCGACGAGGGTCACCCCGTCATCGTCCTCCACGAGATAACAGTTGACGTGGGCATGCGCCAGGCGGTGGACCCGGTCGGCGACTTCGGTGGCGTCCACGGTGCTCCTCTCCGTCGGTGTCTCGGGCGGTCGGCCGCGGATCGCGTCGACGTCTCACACGCCCGCGGTTGCGCCCGCAGTTGTGTGACGAGGCTGCTCGCCGTCCGGCGCTCTCGCAACCGCTGGCCCCGGGCCACCTGGGTAGGTTGGGTGCAGTGAGCGCTCTCGTGCAGACCGGCGCCGCCGTCGCGCCGGTCGTGGTGGTCCTGGCCCTGTTGGCGCTCCGCTCCCCCTCTCTCCTGGCGGGAAGCGCCGGCCTGGTGGCCGCGCTCGTCGGTGCGATCACCGTTTTCCGGCCCGACGACGACGAGGTCCTCGCCTCACTGGCGCAACTCGGGCCGACGGTCCTCGAGGTCGCTCTCATCCTCCTCGGCGGCGTCCTGTTGGCCACCGCCCTGTCGGCGACCGGGAGCAGGGATCACATCGCCGGATGGCTCGAACGAGTCGGCTCCGGCGACGACCGGGTGCCCGCGATCCTGCTGCTGGTCTTCGGGTTGACCCCGTTCATGGAGTCGGTCACCGGCTTCGGACTCGGCGTGGTGATCACCGCCCCGCTTCTCGTCCGGATGGGACTGTCGCCGGTGAAGGCCGTCGTCACGGGGTTGCTCGGGTTGGTCCTGGTCCCGTGGGGCTCCCTCGGCCCCGGCACCCTCGTGGCCGCGGAGCTCGGCGGTCAGGACGTCGCGGAACTCGGATACTGGTCGGCTCTCCTGACCCTGCCGGTCCTCCTCGTGAGCATGACGACCGTCCTCGTCGTCGTCTCCACCCGGCCCTCCGCGCGCCACGTGGTTCTCGGCGCCGCCGTCGTCGTGACCCAGTGGGCCGCCCTCGTCGCGGCCAACGCGGCGGTCGGCGTCCCCCCCGTCGGGCATCCTCGCCTCGACCGCCGTGATCGCCCTCCTCCTGGGGGTCGGGCGCGCCCGGCACG
>NZ_JAALDT010000084.1:0-3869 GCF_014144995.1 Dietzia sp. DQ11-71
CTCCGCGTCGCGTTCGTAGCGGTCGCGGACGCGCGCCGGATCGGCGGCCTCCCGGGAGCCCGCGCGCCGTGCCGCCAGCTCCACCGGGGTGTCGAGCAGGATCTGCAGGTCGGGGACGGGCAGCCCGAGCCGGTCGAACTCGAGGGTGCCGATCCACTCGACCACCTCGGACTCGCGGTCCGGACCGAGCCGGGCGGCGGTGTACGCGGCGTTGGAGGCCACGTACCGGTCGAGCAGCACCACGTCGTGGGTGGACCCCAGCTGCGCGAGCTCGCCCAGCGCGGCGTGCCGGTCCATCGCGAACAGCAGTGCCATCGCGTGGGGCGAGTCCGCGGTGCCGGCCTGGCCACCGTGCAGTGCGTCGGCGGCCAGGTCGGCGTGCAGGGTGCCGTACCGGGGGAAGGCCAGTCGGCCGACCGAGAGACCGCGGGAGGCGAGCTCGGCGACGAGCGCCGTCGTCAGCGTGTTCTTCCCCGCGCCGTCGAGACCCTCGACGACCACCAGCCGTGCGACCATCCCCGGCGTCGCTCAGTAGCGGTAGTGGTCGGGCTTGAAGGGGCCCTCGACGTCCACGCCGATGTACTCGGCCTGGTCCTTGGCCAGCGTGGTCAGGGAGCCTCCGAGCGCCTCCACGTGCAGGCGGGCGACCTTCTCGTCGAGGATCTTGGGCAGCAGGTGCACCCCGATCGGGTACTGGTCGGCCTTGGTGAACAGCTCGATCTGGGCGATGACCTGGTCGGAGAAGCTGTTGGACATCACGAACGACGGGTGCCCGGTGGCGTTGCCCAGGTTGAGCAGGCGCCCCTCGGACAGCACGATGATCGAGCGGCCGTCGTCGTCGAAGACGAACTCGTCGACCTGCGGCTTGATGTTGATGCGGGTGACGCCCTCGGCGGACTCGAGCCCGGCCATGTCGATCTCGTTGTCGAAGTGGCCGATGTTGCCCAGGATGGCCTTGTTCTTCATCCGCGTCATGTGCTCGAAGGTGATGATGTCCTTGTTGCCCGTGGCGGTGATGATGATGTCCGCATCGGCGATGGCCTCGTCCACGGTGACCACGTCGAAGCCGTCCATCAGCGCCTGCAGCGCGTTGATCGGGTCGATCTCGGTGACCTGCACGCGCGCGCCCTGCCCGGCCAGCGCCTCGGCGCAGCCCTTGCCCACGTCGCCGTAACCGCACACCAGGGCCTTCTTGCCGCCGATGAGGGCATCGGTGCCGCGGTTGATGCCGTCCAGCAGCGAGTGGCGGGTGCCGTACTTGTTGTCGAACTTGCTCTTGGTGACCGCGTCGTTGACGTTCATCGCCGGGAACGGCAGCACGCCCTCGTTGTGGAAGTGGTACAGGCGGTGGACGCCGGTGGTGGTCTCCTCGGTCACGCCCTGGACCGACTCGGCGATCGCCGTGTACTTGCCCGGGTTGGCCGGAACGGACTCACGCAGCAGCGCGTGGAAGACCTTCTCCTCCGCGGACCAGGCCGAGTCGTCCGAGGGCACGGCGCCGGCCTGCTCGAACTCCTTGCCCTTGATCACGAGCATCGTGGCGTCGCCACCGTCGTCGAGGATCATGTTCGGCTCGGTCTCCGGCCAGGTCATGATCTGCTCGGTGCACCACCAGTACTCGGTGAGGGTCTCGCCCTTCCACGCGAACACCGGCACGCCGCGGGGCGCCTCCGGGGTCCCCTCCGGGCCCACCACGACCGCCGCGGCCGCCTCGTCCTGCGTGGAGAAGATGTTGCACGAGGCCCACCGGACCTCCGCGCCCAGCGCGGTCAGCGTCTCGATCAGCACCGCGGTCTGCACCGTCATGTGGATCGACCCCGCGATCCGGGCGCCGGCCAGCGGCTGCTCGGCCGCGTACTCCTCGCGCAGCGCCATCAGACCCGGCATCTCGTGCTCGGCCAGACGGATCTGCTTGCGGCCCGCCTCCGCCAGCGACAGATCCGCCACCTTGAACTCGACACCGTTGACGGACTGAACCTGCAGATCAGCGGACATGTTCCTCGACCAGCTCCTCGTTGACTCGCGAAAGACTTCCGCCCCACACTAGCGGGACGGCCCGCCGGAGTGTCGGCCCCGTCACCCGCCGGCGACGCGGGTCCGGAACACGGTGGCCCCGGCGGTACTGCGCAGACACACCCGGGAGGTCGAGGCCGGTACCCACACGGCCCGCCCGGGCGCGAGGGCCTCGCTCGTCCCGTCGGAGTCCACGACCGCCTCGCCGGAGGTGCACAGCAGCACCTCGGGGCCCTCCGGTCGCCAGGCGGCCGGGTCGCCGTCGGCCGGCACGTCGATGCGCGACAACGCGAAATCGGGTTCGGGCGTGGGGTAGTCGACCTCGCCGGGGATGTCGCGGTCGGCCTCGACCGCCCGGACGGTGGGGTCTGCGAGCGGGCTGAACTCGAGCACCCGCATCAGTTCGGGGACGTCGACGTGCTTGGGGGTCAGGCCGCCGCGCAGGACGTTGTCCGAGTTGGCCATGACCTCCACACCGACGCCCCGTAGGTAGGCGTGGAGTTGCCCGGGCCCCAGGTAGACGGCCTCGCCCGGCTGGAGGACGACCCGGTTGAGCAGCAGCGCACCCAGGACCCCCGGATCGGTCGGGTACCGCTCGGCGAGTTCGGTGATCGTCGCGGCCACCGGGGACCACGGCCCCTCGACCCCGTGGTCGGTGAGGTAGGACACCGCACAGGTCACCAGGTCGGGCACGACGCCGGCCAGTACGACGTGCGGCATCGTGACGAAGGTGGTGAAGACCGCGCGCAGACCCTCGGCGTCGGGCTGCCCGGCGAGCATGTCCCGGTAGGGCTTCAGGGACGCGACGCCCAGCGCGTCGAGCAGTGCCACCGTGCGCTCCACCGGGCGGAAGCCCACGAGGGCGTGGAACTCGGTGAGCGCGACGAGGATCTCGGGCTTGTGGTTGACGTCGCGGTAGTTGCGGTCCGGCGCGTCGACGGCGATCCCGCGCGCGTCCTCCGCCGCGAAACCCTCACGCGCCTTCTCCGGGGACGGATGGGCCTGGAGCGACAGTGCCTGTTCGGCGGAGAGCAGCTTGACCAGGAAGGGCAGTCCCCCGCCGTGCTCGGCCAGCACCCGCGGGCCCAGCTCGCGCTCGGGGTCGGCGGCGATCCGTGCGTCGAGGCCGCGACCGTCAGAGCACCGCGAGGAGCCGGAGTCGTGCGCGCCGAACCAGTGCTCGGCGACGGGGTGGGGCGCCGGCGAGGTGATCCCGCACAGCTCGGGAAGCGCGGTCCGGGAGCCCCAGGCGTAGGCCTGGACCACCGGTTCGAGTGCGACCACGGACCTACAGACCTCCGACGAGGAGGTAGGCGGCGGCCAGTTCCGTGCGGGCCATGAGCGCTGCCACCTTTCCGCTCAACGGGGCCGGGGCGTCGCCGGCCGTGTCCCGACCGCGATCGGTGATCCACTCGACATCCGCGAGCGGGCCCGCGGCCAGCCGGACGATCTCCTCGTCCGCGCCCAACACCATACCGACGTACCTGACGGGCAGATCGTCGCGTGGTCCGTCCAACTCCTCGTCGTGGAACAGGCTCGCCAGCGGATCCGTCGGCGGACGACCCTGGGCTCGTTCGGCGTGCGCACGCACCGCGTCGGGGACCGAGGACGCGGCCGTGACCCTGCCGGCGTCGCAGAACGCGGCGACCGCGCGGTCACAGTAGGCCGCGGACACCGGGTCCGAGTGGATCCACACGAGAGGATCACGGCCCGCCACCGATGTCGCGAGCAGCTTCGCCGGGTTGACCGGGGTGGCCAGTTCCGGGCCGAGCCCCTCGAGTTCGATGTCGACGGCGTCGGCCGCGGCGGCCACGTCCAGGCCCCGGGCGCCCAGCGCGGCGAGCACGGCCATCCCG
>NZ_JAALDT010000085.1:0-9351 GCF_014144995.1 Dietzia sp. DQ11-71
GCGGGTAGATGTTGACCCCGCCCGAGATGATGGTGAACTTGGCGCGGTCGGTGAGGTAGAGGAAGCCCTCGTCGTCGACGTGTCCGATGTCGCCGAGGGTGGTCCACTCGGGGTGGTCGGGGTGCCGCGTCTCGGCGGTCTTCTCGGGATCGTTGTGGTATTCGAAGGCGTAGTCGTGCCGTTCGAAGTAGATCCAGCCGGTCTCCCCGGCAGGCAGTTCGCCGCCCAGTTCGTCGCAGACGTGGAGGATGGCGGGGGACCCCTTGCCCACGCGGCCGACGCTGCCGGGCTTACGCCGCCACTCCTCGGGGGCGATCGTGGTGGTGCCGTTTGACTCGGTGGAGGAGTAGTACTCGTAGACCACCGGGCCCCACCAGTCCAGCATGGCCTCCTTGACCTCGATCGGGCACGGGGCCGCGGCATGGATGGCCACCTCGAGTGACGAGACATCGTAGGCCTCGCGCACTTCCTCGGGGAGGCGGAGCATGCGGATGAAGTGGGTGGGCACCCACTGGCTGTGGGTGACGCCGTACTTCTCGATGGCGGCCAGGCAGTTCTCGGGGTCGAAGCGGTCCATGAGGATTACGGTGCCGCCGTGTGCCTGGGTTCCGGTGGCGTAGCGCAGCGGGGCCGCGTGGTAGACGGGCGCTGGCGAGAGGTACACCGTGTCCGGGTTGAAGTCGTAGTTGATCTTCATCCGGGCGATGACGTTGGGGCCGGGCTCGTCGCCCACCTGTGCGCCGTCGAGGGCCGGCTTGATGCCCTTGGGGCGTCCGGTCGTGCCCGAGGAGTAGAGCATGTCCGCGCCGCGCGGTTGATCTGCCGGCGGGGTGCTGGGCATGCTTCCCACGGCCGCCTCGTAGTCGAGGTGGCCGGGGATCTCGCCGCCGAAGGCCAGCCGGTGCTCCACGTGGGGCGACTGTTCGACGATCGCCTCGCCGAGCTCGGCCAGTGGTGCGGACACCACGAGGACCCGGGCGCCGCTGTCGCCGACGATGTAGGCGACCTCGTCGGTGGCCAGGTGGGTGTTGACCATCGTGAAGTACAGGCCGCAACGCATCGCGCCCCAGTAGAGCTCAAACACGGTGGCGTCGTTGACCGAGAGCGCGGCGATGTGATCGCCCGGCTTGAGCCCCTGTGCCAGGAGCCAGTTAACGAATCGGGCCGATCGTTCCTCGAGCTGGGCGTAGGTCATCACCCGACCGGTGGCGTCCTCGATGACTGCGGGCTTGTCCGGAGTGGACGCGGCCCATTTTCCTGGATACATAGATGTCCTCCTGTGGTGTCCGCGCGGAGCGTCAGAGCCCGAGGCTCTTGGCGATGATGGTCTTCATGACCTCGCTGGTTCCGCCGTAGATCCGGGAGACGCGGGTGTCCGTGTAGAGGCGGGCGATGGGGTACTCGGTGATGTAGCCGTACCCGCCGTGCAGCTGCAGGCACCGGTCGATTACACGCGCGGCCATCTCGGTGGCGTGGAGCTTGGCCTTGGCGGCGTCCGCCACGGTGAGCTCGCCCCGGTCGAGCAACTCCAGGCAGTGATCCACGTAGACGCGGGCCACCTCGACCTCGGTTGCGCACTCCGCCAGCACGAACTTGGTGTTCTGGAAGCTCGAGACGGGTTTGCCGAAGACGTTGCGTTCACGCGTGTAGTCGGTGGCCAGCCGCAGCGCGGCCTCGGACTGGGAGACCGCGTTGAGCGCGATGCTCAGGCGTTCCTGCGGGAGGTTGTGGGTGAGGTAGGAGAACGCCGCGTCCTTCTCGCCGAGGAGGTTCTCGACCGGCACCTTGACGTCGTTGTACGACAGCTCCGCGGTGTCCTGCTGGCGCAGACCGATCTTGTCGAGCTTGCGGCCCACGGCGAAGCCCTCGGAGTCGGTGGGGACGCAGAGGATGGACAGGCCGTGACGGCGGTAGTCCGGGTCGAACGGTGAGGTACGGCAGACCGTGAGGATCATGTCCGCGGTCACGCCGCCGGTGATGAACGTCTTGGAACCGTTGACGACGTAGTGGGTGCCGTCGGCACTGAGCTTGGCGGTGGTGGAGATGTTCGCCAGGTCCGACCCGGTACCGGGCTCGGTCATGGCGATAGCGGTCATCAGCTCGCCGGAGGCGAAGGCCGGCAGCCACCGCTGCAGCTGCTCGGGCGTCCCGTACTCCATGAGGTACGGCAGGATCAGGCAGCAGTGCACGGTGTACGAGCCGAAGGACACTCCCGCTCGGGCGACCTCCTCGAACACGATCGCGCTGTACTTGAAGCTCGTCTCGCCGCCGCCCCCGAACTCCTCGGGGACCTGGACGCCTAGGATCCCGAGCTCGCCGAGCTTGTGGAAGAACTCGCGCGGGGGCCTGCCGAGCTCGTCCCACTCCTCGCGGTGGGGGGCGACCTCCTTGGCGATGAAGTCACGCACCAACTGGCGGAACTCGTCCTGCTCTCGGGTGAAGATCGTCCGCTGCATGTGTACTCCTGAGGTTCGTGTTGCTGGTGTCTGGTGGTGTCTGGCCGTGGCGTGTGGCGATGACCCGGTCACTCCGCGGCGGAGGAATTGGGCAGCCAGAGGGCGATGTCGGGGAAGAAGATCAGGGCGAGGAGGATCACGGCGCTGGTGGCCACGAACCAGGCCACTCCCTTGAACACGTCGGACAGTCGCACGGTCACCCCCAGGTTGACCTCGGGGTTCGACGCGATCCGGTGAACGATGTAACTGAGCATGCCGATCGGAGGGGTGACCAGCGCGAGCTCGACGAGGATCACCATGAACACGCCGAACCACAGGAGGCTGATGTCGTAGGTGTCGAGCACCGGCATGAGGATCGGGACCGTGAGCAGGATCATCGCCAGGCCGTCCATGAACATGCCCAGGATGAGGAACACGAAGATCAGTCCGACGAGGAACAGGGTCCGGCTCAGTCCCAGCGAGGTGATCGTGTCGGTGAGCCAGTTGGCGACCCCGGACAAGGCCACCACGCGGGTGAGCACGTGCACGCCCATGAGGAGCAGGAAGATCGAGGCGACGCCGGCCGCGGTCTCGCGGAGCGAGGTCAGCACCGTCCGCACGAGGTGTCCGACGGAACGGTCGTCACCGAACAGCCAACCCAGCAGGATTGCCGCGATCGCACCGAAGGCCCCGGCCTCGGTGGGCGTGAAGATTCCGGTGTACATGCCACCGATGATGAGGATGAGGATCAACGCGACCGGGGTGATGTCCCCGAGGGACCGGATCCGCTGGCCCCAGGTGTAGTGGGTGGTCGACCGGGGCGCGAGGGTCGGGTCGATGGTGCACCTGACGACGATGAGGGTCGCGTACGCCATCGCCGTGATCAGTCCCGGGATGAGCGCGGCGAGCAACTGCGGGCCGACGGGCGTCTCGGCGACACCGGCGTAGATCACCAGCACCACACTCGGCGGGATGAGCATTCCCAAGGTGCCGGACATGGCGACCACGCCGGTCGCCAGGGACGGCTTGTATCCGGCACGGAGCATCTCGGGGATGGTCGTGCGGCCCAGGGCGTAGGAGATCGCGATCGAGCTACCGCTCGAGGCCGCCAGTCCGGCGCCGGCGAAGTTGGTCGAGACCGCCAGTCCACCGGGCAGCCGGCCGAGCCAGGCCTGGGCCGAGGTGAACAGTTTTCCGGTCAGGTTGAACCGGCCCATCGCCACGCCCATGAGGATGAACAGCGGGATGACGGACAGGCTCCAGCTGGCGGCGGAGGTGAAGGGGACGTCCTCGAACGTGACTGCGACGGCGCTTGTGCCCGCTAGCTTCCACAGGCCGACCGCACCGGCGCCCATGATCGCGATCCCCACGTGGATACCGGCGACCATGGCGACGATCGACAGCACGATCGTCAGGAGGCCGACCATGAGGTCTGGCAGGTTCGGTGTGAACAGGATGACCGCGGCGATGATCAGCGAGAAGCCGAAGTTGCCCCAGTAGGCCCGGATGAGGTTGCGGTTCGGTTCCGGGGCGCCGAGGTCGTCGTCCGGTTCTAGGCCGGTGTAGTCGGTGGCGAGGGTGGTGTCAGACATGGGACTTCCTCGGACGGTCGTTGGTCAACAGGCTGATGATCGACACCAGGAGCTGGAGGGCGAACAGGGCGAATCCGATTGCGAGGACGATCTTGACCGGCCAGATCGGGATGGTGATCGCCCCGAGGGCGACCTGCTGGACCTCGACGGCGAAGACCGCCGCGGTGATCGAGTAGTAGGTCAGTGCACAGACGAACAGGAACATCAGACCCTTGACGACCAGGTCCGACCACCAACGCGAGACGGGGTCGAGGTACTGGGTGAGGATGGTGGCGTTGATGTGCTCGCCGATCTGCTCCGCGTACCCCATAGCGAGCATCACGATGAGGACCATCGACCAGTTTTGGGTGATTTCGAGCGTGCCGGACAGGGGGGCGCCCGTCAGGTTGCGGGAGCTGACGTCCGCGGCGATGTGCAGCGCCAGGACCAAGGTGGCGATCCCCGCGATCACGGCACACGCGTACAGCACCCGGGAGAGGGCCCGCTGTCCCGGAACGAGTCGCTCCGCAACGGTGGTGGTGGTGTCCATCATGTTCTCCAACCGGTCTGAGGGGGTCACGGTGCGGTGCGGTCGAAGATCTCCGACCGAACCGTCTGCATGTAGGGGTCCAGGTCGATCTCCACGGTTTCGGGATCGTCCGGGATCTCGGCGAGGGCCGGGTCGTCGTATCCCATGTCCTCCAGCCGGGTCTTCCAGTCGGCCATGATCTGGCGGTACCGCTCGACAGTTCCCTCGGGATCCTCTAGGCCCTCTGGTGCGCGGTCCGGCAGGGAACGCAGCGACTCCTCCTGGTAGGCCTCGAGGGTGTCCTGGAGTCCGGGGGCGACGTCGTAGAAGTTCACGCCCATGTCCGCGCCCTCGGCCAGCAGGCGCTGTTGAAGGATGATCCCCTCCTCGCGGAGGTAGCCCTCGAACCACGTCTCCCGGGCCTCGTCGATGACCTGACGGGCGTCCTCGGGGAGCTTGTCCCAGACGTTCTTGTTCATGATCACGTACTGCGTGTAGCTCGAGAACGGGATGTCGACGTAGTGTTTTGCGACCTCCCACAGGCCGAGGGCGATCATGATCTTGCCGTTAGCCAGGGAGCAGTCGATCACCCCGCGCTGCAGGCCCTCGTAGATCTCGCCGGTCGGAAGGGTCACCGGGACCATTCCGAGCGCTTCGATCTCGCCGTAGTTGAAGGCGCCGCCGCTGCGAACCCGCTTGCCGCGGGCCTCCTCGAGGCTGTTGACGGGCTCTTTGCACACGAGGTGGTAGTTGGTCGACGGGGTCCAGGTGAACAGCAGCTTGATGTCCTGGTCCGAGAACTGCTTCTCGATCAGCGGATTGGTGAGCGCGAACTCGCTGCCGCCGGCGAAGGCCTGCATCATGCCGAGCGGGTACTCCGGCTCGACGACGCTGGCCATCTGGGAGGTCCAGTCGGTCATGGGGAACTCTGACGGGTAGTAACTCGGGGTGAACATGCCCATGTCCACGATCCCGCCGCGGACCCCCTGCGCCATGTCGGCGCCCTTGACCAGGCTGCCGCCCCAGTACTCGTCGAAGGTGATCTTCCCGCCGGTCTCTTCCTCGACCTGCGCGGCGAAGTCGCGGAAGGGGCCAGCCGAGGAGACGGTCGTGTAGTCGCCGTAGCGCAGTGTGATCGGCTCCATCGTCTCGATGCTGTCGCCGGTGATGCGGTGGCCGCCGGCGCAGCCCGTGGCGACGAGCGATCCGATCATCGTCAGGGCGAGCGCTGCGCGTCGGGCCACGCGGCTTCGGGTGCTGGTGGGCATCGGGGATCCTTCTGGTTCCGGGCCGGGCGCTCGAAGGGGCGTCCGGGGTCCTGATGGATGGCCTGAGGGGGCGGGTCGAACTGGTCGATCAGCTGCGAAAGCGATGTAATCCACGTCACGTTTCGAACGTTCGTTAAGTTAATCGGGCGTTGACGTCTTGTCAAGACAATCATTGTCATGGATTGCGCATTGCGGCACGCAGCACGCAGCACCAGGCACTCAGATGCCCAGGCGGATGGTCGTGGTGGGCGCGGCGTGTGGCGCGCCCACGCGGGATGAGCGCCGACAGCAGTCACAATCGGGACATGACGACATCCGGAGGGCCCGCGGCGACTGCCCGCAGAGGATTGCGGACCGTCCGAATGGTACTCGTGCGGTCCGTGGGGGAGTTCCTGCGCGACCGCGGCCCCGATCTCGCGGGCTCGCTCACCTTCTACGGCGTGCTCTCGCTCTTCCCGGCGATCCTGGTGGTGATCTCGCTGCTCGGCGTGTTCGGCCAGGGGAACCGGACCGTCGACGCCGTCATGGACATGCTCTCCGACGTCGCGCCGCCCGACGTGCTCGACCCGGTCCGCGGGCCGATCGAGGCGTTGGTGACCACGCCGGCCGCCGGGACAGCACTCCTCGTGGGCACGGTCGTGGCGCTGTGGTCGGCCTCACGCTATGTGTGGGCGCTGGGCCGCGCGATGAACGCCGTGTACGGGGTCGAGGAGGGGCGGCCCATCTGGCGGCTGATGCCCGCCGGGGCGCTGCTTACGGCATTGCTCATCGCGTTGGTGGTCGTCGGCGGTCTGGCCCTGGTGTTCACCGGCCCCGTCGCAGAGACGGTCGGCGGGTGGATCGGCCTCGGTGACACCGCACTGGCCGTATGGGAGATCGCCAAGTGGCCGGCCGGGATGGTGTCGGCGGTTCTCGCGCTGGCGATCCTCTACCGGTTCGCCCCCAATGTGTCGGGACGCAGGTTCAGCTGGGTGTCCCTCGGAGCGGCGGCGGCGCTGGTGATCATCGGCGTGGCCACCGCCGGATTCAACTTCTTCGTCTCCAGGTTCGGAAACTTCAACGAGGTGTACGGATCTCTCGCGGGGGTGATCGTCTTCCTGCTGTGGCTGTGGTTGGTGAACATGGCGGTGGTCTACGGCGTCCGGCTGGATGCGGAGGTGCTGCGTGTGCGGCAGTTGCGCGCGGGGATCTCCGCGGAGGAGGCGGTACTGGTGACCCCGCGGGTGACGGCCGCGAGCGAGCGCCAGGCCCGGCGACGGGAGGAGATGCTCGCCGCCTATCGGGAGCTGCTCCGCGTGCCCGACGACCACACACTCGATGACCGCGCACTCGGCTCCTCGGACCACTCGGCAGCGGGCATCACCGGGGAGGCGGCCGAGGCGGATCGTTCGCGGCGGTAGGGTTGGGTGCATGCGCCTCGTCGTCACCGGTGGAGCCGGGTTCATCGGCGCCAACTTCATCCGCACCGTGGTCCGTGAGCACCCCGATGCCCACGTCACGGTGCTGGATTCCATGACGTACGCCGCGAACCGCGCCAACCTGGACGGACTGCCCGACGAGCGGGTGGAGTTGGTCGAGGCGGACTGCGCGGACCCGGCGGTCACCGACCGGCTGGTCTCCGAGCTGACGGGGCCGGACGACGCCGTGGTGCACTTCGCCGCGGAGAGCCACAACGACAATTCGCTGGCCACCCCGTGGCCCTTCCTGCACTCCAACATCGTCGGCACCTACGCCGTGCTCGAGGCGTGTCGGCGGCATGACGTGCGCCTGCACCACGTGTCGACGGACGAGGTCTACGGGGACCTGCAGCTCGACGATCCGGCCAAGTTCACCCCGGCAACCGCGTACAACCCGTCGAGCCCCTACTCGGCCACCAAGGCCGGCGCGGACATGCTCGTGCGGGCGTGGGTCCGCAGCTTCGGCGTGCGCGCCACCATCAGCAACTGCTCCAATAATTACGGCCCGTATCAGCACGTCGAGAAGTTCATCCCGCGGCAGATCACCAATATCCTCACCGGCCAGCGACCCCGTCTCTACGGCAGTGGCGCGAACGTGCGGGACTGGATCCACGTCGACGACCACAACTCCGCCGTCCTGCGCATCCTGTCTGACGGCGAGCCCGGCCGCACCTACCTCATCGGAGCGGACGGCGAGCACTCCAACCTGCAGGTGATGCAGATGATCTGCGAGCTCATGGGGGTCACCGGCGACGACAACGGCGGAGCCGCAGGAGATCCCGGTTTTGATCACGTCACCGACCGCCCGGGCCACGACCTGCGTTACGCCATCGACGCCACCGCCACCCGGGAGGAACTGGGCTGGGAGCCGCGGCACACCGACCTGCGCGAGGGGTTGCGCCAGACCATCGAGTGGTACCGCGACAACCGCGACTGGTGGGAGCCGGTCAAGGAACGCGTCGAGGCGAAGTATGCGCAGACGGAGAAGGTGCTGTGAAGGGCATCGTGCTGGCCGGCGGCAGCGGCACCCGGTTGAGCCCGCTCACCCTGGCGACGAGCAAGCAGTTGATGCCGGTGTACGACAAGCCGATGATCTACTACCCGCTGTCGACGCTCATGCTGGCGGGGATCCGGGACATCCTCATCATCACGACCCCCGCGGATGCGCCGCAGTTCCGCCGGCTGCTGGGCGACGGCAGCCAGTTCGGCATCACGCTCAGCTACATCGAGCAGTCCACGCCCGAGGGGCTGGCGCAGGCATTTGTGCTGGGTGCCGAGCACATCGGCGACGAGTCGGTGGCGTTGATCCTGGGCGACAACATTTTCTACGGACCGGGCATGGGCACGCAGCTGCGGCGCTTCGTCGAGCCCGAGGGTGGCGCCGTGTTCGCCTACCGCGTCTCCAATCCGAGCGAGTACGGGGTGATCGACTTCGACGCCGACGGCCGCGCGATCAGCCTGGAGGAGAAGCCAGAGGACCCGTCCTCCGATTTCGCCGTCCCCGGCCTCTACTTCTATAGCGCCGACGTGGTGGACGTAGCGCGCGGGCTCGGCAGGTCCGCGCGCGGCGAGTACGAAATCACCGACATCAACCGGCACTACCTGCGCGAGGGCCGACTGCAGGTGGAGGTGCTGCCACGGGGCACGGCGTGGCTGGACACGGGTACGCACGACTCCCTACTCGACGCGGGCAACTACGTCCGCACGATCGAGGACCGGCAGGGCCTGAAGATCGGCTGCCCGGAGGAGGTGGCATGGCGGATGGGATATATCGACGACGACGAGCTCACGGTCCACGCCCACGACCTGCGCAAATCGGGGTACGGCCTGTACCTTCTGGACATTCTGCGCCGCGAGAAGGGGCGCAGCCTGTGACCGCCGGCCGGTGGCCGCGGATCCTCGCGACGGGCGGTCGCGGACAGCTCGGGCACTACCTGGACAGGCAATCGAGGCGTCAGCTCGGCGGTGGCGCGGTCGCGGTGGGTCGCGACGAGCTCGACCTCACCGCCCCGGCCTCGATCGCCTCCGCCCTGGACCGTCACGCACCGGAGGTCGTGATCAACGCGGCCGCGTACACCGACGTCGATGGCG